>NZ_JBEZBW010000156.1:0-13451 GCF_040647305.1 Saccharothrix sp. NPDC042600
GGTTCTGTTTCTTGGGGTGGCGGTCTTCGTGGGGGCCGTTATTTCCTGCGCGCGCCGCGCGGGGGCGCCGCCCGGCTCGGCCCCGCGGGGGCGACCGCGTGCGGTCCCGGTGCCGCGAGTCCGGTGATCACGCCTCGGAAGGGCTGATCTCCCGGGCCAGGCGGACCGCCAGCGACAGGTTCGCCGCTGCCGCCTCGGGCGTGCGGCGGCCGTACCCGCACGCCGCGGCGACGCCGGCCACCGGGCCGCCGAGGGCGTCCACGACCAGGTCCAGCGCCGCCCGGCTCTCCCGCGGGTGGTTCTCGGCCACGACGCCCGCGATGACCCGCACACCGCGCCGCAGCCGGCGCAGGGCCCGGTAGAACTCCGGGTCGGTCGGCGGCGCCGCGTCGCCGGCGGTCACGGGCAGGTGCACGGTCGGGACCGGCAGCCTGCGGTCGGACTCGTGGTCGGCCAGGGCGTTGACGAACTCGACGGCCGGCTCCAGGTCGGTCGGCACGAACACCGGCACGTGCCCCAGGTCGCCGTAGCACAGGTGCAGCACCCACCGCCCGTGCGGCACGGTGTCCAACACCCGCGCGACCTCGCCGACCAGCAACTGCGTGAGGCCGGGCCACCCTTCGCGCGGCGTGCGGTGGTAGGAGACCAGCACGGCCGGCGTCTCCAGCTGGAACTGCACCCGGTCGCCCCACCGGGCGGCGACCTGCGCGACCTCGCCGTTCATCGCCTCCCGCACGACCGGCAGGTGCCGCAGGGCGTCCTCGACCGAGCCGAACGCGAACAACGCGAGGTCGAACGCGTTGGGCACGCCCACCTGCAGGCGCAGCCGAGAACCGGGGCGCAGCGCGTCCAGGGCGGCGAAGGCGTCCTCGACGTGGGCCGGCATGCCCCACGCCACGTCGCCCGGCGCGAGGTGGTGGCCGGGGCGCAGGCGGTAGGTGGGCATGTCGTGGTAGCCGGTGCTGGCCCCGGTCCGCACCGGTTCCAGCGCGGGCACGGTCGCGAGGCGGTCCAGCCAGTCGATGATCCAGCGCGGGTCGCGGTCGCAGGGCAGGCCGGTCAACGGCGCGTCGTCGCTGTGGCGCAGGAACCACTCCATCGCCGTGGCCGGTTTGTCGCACAGGGGTCCGGGGAGTGAGCCGACGAGGTGCACGGGCGTTGGAGTGCGCATGGGGTGACCGCCTTCTTCGTGGTGACAGCGGCCATTCTGGGGTCACGACCGTCTCAATAGGACGGAAGACAAGATCATCCATGCGATTGTGTGACCCGGTTCCGACGGGTGCGTCACGCGCCGTGGTCCCCGGTGGCGCGCGGATCGGGCGGCCACTTCCGGGCGTCCCTCGGTATGGTCGCTCGCGGGGGTGATGGCGGTGGACACGCTGTTGTGGGTGCTCCAGGGGGTCATGGCTTTCCTGACCGTCCCCTCGGGGTTGATGACCGCCCTGCGGCCGGCGGCACGGGAGTACCTGCACGGGGAGGCGGTGCGGCTGGGCGGTCCGAGCCCGGTCGAGCGCCTGGGCGGGCTGCTCGTGGCGGCCTGCGGGGTCGCGCTGCTGGTGCCCGGGTTGGTCGGCCGGGCGACGGTCCTGACGCCCGTCGCGGCGCTGGCGCTGTTGGTGCCGGCGGTGGTCGTGCCCACGCTGAAGGTGCGGCGTGGTGACATCGGACCCGGCTTCTGGCTGTTCGGGGTGCTCTACCTCGCGGCGGCCCCGGTCCTGGTCGCCTGGGGCCGGCTCGGCCCGTACCCGTTGTGAGGGTTCGTCGACACTTTCCGTGACCGTTTGGAATGTGGTGGTCACCCGCTGAGATCAAGTTCCTCCGTGTACCGTGCTGCGCACTTGCGACTACCACGCTGCGTATTCGATTCGACACGGTATGTGAGGACTGTTCGTGGTACACGACTGCGCGACGCCGCCCGCTGCGCGCACACGCTTGAACCAGGTGCTGCCCGAAGCCGCTGCCGGCGAGGTGCCGCGCGGGCAGCGGGTCGTGGGTCACGTCGGTGCGTTCATGGGCTCGATGGCGTTCCTGTTGCTGCTCCCGGCGGGGCGGTCGCGGCTGGAGCACCTGTGGGCCGAGGACGGTCCCATGTTCATCCGTGACGCTGTTGTGCATGAGTTCGGGAGGAACCTGGTCACTCCCTACGGCGGCTACCTGCACACGGTTCCGCGGTTGGTCGCCGAGGCCGCCTCGGTGCTGCCGTTGGAGTGGGTGCCGGTCGTGTTCGCGGTGTCGGCGGCGGCGGTGCGGACGTCGGTCGCCTTGGTGGTGTTCGCCGCCTCCGGCGCCTACCTGCGGTCGTTCCCGCTCCGGTTCGCGCACGCCGCGTTGGTGGTGGTGCTGCCCGTGGGCAACACCGAGCCGTTGAACAACCTGACGAACCTGCACTGGTTCCTGCTCTACGGCGCGTTCTGGGCGCTGTTGTGGCGGTCGGCACCGCGTCTGCCGATGGCGGTGCTCGTGGTGTTCGCCGCGTTGAGTGGCGCGTTGGTGTTCTTGTTGGCGCCGCTTGCGCTTCTGCGTTTGGCGCTGCCGCGCAGGACGGTGCCGGTCGCCCTGCTCGTCGGCCTTGCGGTGCAGGGGTTGGCGATGGCGACCACGACGCGGTTGCCGTACTCGGACGACCGGTACGAGCCCGTCGATGTGGCGTTGGCGGCGTTGTTGCGGGTGCCGTTGGCGGGGCTCACCGGCTCCGAGCAGGTCCACCGGCTGTACCCGGCGTTCGGGCACTGGCCGTTGGCCGTCGCGCTGCTGCTGACCGGTCTGCCGGTGGTCGCCGCGCTGCGGTGGGGCGGTCCGGCGGCTCGGCTGGTCGCGGTGTACGGCGTGGTGTGCGGGGCGGTCGTCATCACGATGTCGTTGAGCATGAACTGGGTCCACGTGTTGAGCGCCCAGTTCCCCGGAGTCGTGATGACCGCGCAGCGCTACAGCGTCCTGCCGTGCCTGTTCCTGTTCACGGCCATGGCCGTGGGACTGGACGCGGCCTCCCGCGGCCGGTCGGTGGCACTGGCGGCACAGGTCCTGCTCGGCGCGATCGTCCTGACGGCGGCCGTGCTCCACGTCCGGGACGGCGCGGGGCTGTTGCGCGGCACCCCGTGGCGTCCGGGCCTGGAGCAGGCCCGCGAGCAGTGCGCCGCCGGCGCGCCGGAGGTGCGGCTGGACCAGGAACCGGACGGCTGGTGGCTCTTCCTGCCGTGCACCCACCTTCGGGCGTGAGACCGGGACCAGCCGGCGCACCACGGTGAAGGTGGTCGCCCGTCTCGACCACCCAGACCAATCGTCGTGGCCCCTCAACCGATCCGGTCGTCCAGCATGCCGGGGCCGAAGACCTCGTAGCGGATGCGGTGGTCGGGGAAGCCTCGGCGGAGGAGGCCGGCGCGGATGTGGCGCATGAACGGGACGGGACCGCACAGGTGGGCGGTCGTGTTGTGGTCCAGAGGAGGGGGTTCGGAGTTGACCTTGTCGCGCGGCACCGTCACCGGACAGGGTCCAAGGTCCCGCGCGGACCGGGCCCGGCGGGCCTGGCTTCGGGGCCTCCGGACGGTGTCCGCGCCGACCGTTCGGGTGGACCCTCGGGGGAGGAGGTGTCCCATGCGTGCTCAGGACGTCATGACCAGCCCGGTCGTCGCGGTGACCGCGGACGTGCCGATCCGGCAGGTGGCCGCGCTGTTGGCGGACCGCGGGTTCACCGCGGTGCCCGTGGTGGACGTCGCGGAGCGGTTGGTCGGGATCGTCAGCGAGGAGGACGTGGTGCGCGGCGGGTACGTCGAGGGCGCCACGACGGCGGGCGGGGTGATGACCACCCCGGTGCTGTGCATGGACCCCGACGCGCCCGTCGCCATGATCGCCCGCGTCATGCTGGAGGACCACGTGCGGTGGCTGCCGATCGTGTCCGACCACCGGCTGGTCGGGGTCGTCACCCGCCGGGACCTGCTCCGGGCGATGGCGCGAACCGACCGGCCCTGACCGACCGACCCTGACCGAACGGGCCCGGACCGACCGGCCCTTCACCGACCGGCCCTTCACCGACCGGCCCTTCACCGACCGGCCCTTCACCGACCGGCCCTTGACCGACCGGTTCCACCCGGCCGGTCAAGGGCCGAAAACCGCGCTAAAGCGCAACGGATCGCCGACGGACGAACGCCTTGCGCGCCTCCTCCACCCACAGCACCGTGGACGCGGTGCCGGCCGCCAGCAGCCAGTCGCCGAACGTGAGTGCGGTGGTGCCGAACAAGTCCTGGGCCAGTGGCACGTGGACCGCGCAGGCCTGGAGCGCCAGCACCGCCGCCAGTGCCGCCCACAGCCGCCAGTTGTGCAGCAGCAACGGGCCGAAGGCCGACGCCCGTTCGTCGCGGACGTTGAGGATGTTGCCCACCTGGAAGAGCACGAAAGTGGTGAACGCCAACGTTTGCGCGGTCGCGGTGCCCCGGTCCGCGCCGTGCTGGAACACCAGCAGGGTGCCGACGACCATCACCGCCGCGGTCGCCGCGATGCGGGTCAGGCGGGCGCTGGTGAGGATCTGCGCGCCGGGCGGGCGCGGGGGTTCGCGCATCACGGACGGGCGCGCGGGTTCCAGGCCCAGCGCCAGCGCCGGCGGGCCGTCGGCGATCACGTTGATCCACAGCAGCATCAACGGTGTCAGCACCACCGCGTCGCCCAGGAAGAGCACCGAGCCGGCGACCATGGTCAGGATCGCCGCCACGTTGGTGCCCACCTGGAACCGGACGAACTTCACGATGTTGTCGTAGATCGTGCGGCCCTGGCGGACCGCGCCGACGATGGTGGCGAAGTTGTCGTCGGTGAGGACCATCGCGGCGGCTTCCTTGGCCACGTCGGTGCCGGTGACCCCCATCGCCACGCCGATGTCCGCGCCCTTGAGCGCCGGCGCGTCGTTCACGCCGTCGCCGGTCATCGCCACGACCTCGCCGCGGCGCCGCAACGCCGCCACCACGCGGATCTTGTGCTCCGGCGCGACCCGGGCGAACACGTCGTTCGTCTCGACGGCCCGGTCCAGGCCGTCGTCGTCGAGCCGGTCCAGCTCGCCGCCCGACATCCCGCGTCCGGTGATGCCGAGGGTGCCGGCGATCGAGGTCGCGGTGGCCAGGTGGTCGCCGGTGATCATCTTCACGTCGATGCCCGCGCTGCGGCACTCGGCGATCGCCGCCCGCGCCTCCGGGCGCGGCGGGTCCAGCAGGCCGACCACGCCCACGAGCACCAGCCGGGACGGCACCTCCGGCGTCGGGTCGGCCTCGGCGGTCTCGCCGACCGCGACGCCGAGCACCCGCTGCCCCCGCCCGGCCATCCGGTGCAGCTCCTCCTGCACGGCCGCGCGCCGCCGTTCGTCCAGTGGCACGTCCCCCTCGGCCAGCCGCACGTGGGACGCCATGTCCAGCAGCACGTCCGTGGCCCCCTTGAGGTACACGCGCATGCCCGTGCCGTGCCGGTGGAAGGTCGCCATGTACTTCAACGCGGAGTCGAACGGGATCTCCGCGACGCGCGGGAACCCGGCCCGCACCGCCTGCACGTCCACCCCCGCCTTGCCGGCCAGCGCCAGCAACGCCCCCTCGGTGGGGTCGCCGACCAGCACGCCGTCACGCACGACGGCGTCGTTGCACAGCACGGCGGGCAGCAGCACGTCCCGCAGGCCGCCCACGGGCCCGCCGTCCTCGGCGGTGACGGTCCCGTCGTGGCCGTAGCCCTCGCCGCTGACCGCGTACCGGCGGCCGGCGTGCCACAGCGTGCGGGCGGTCATCTGGTTCAGCGTCAACGTGCCGGTCTTGTCGGTGCAGATGACCGTGGTCGCGCCGAGCGTCTCCACGGCGGTCAGCCGCTTGACGATCGCGCGCCGCCGGGCCATCCGGCGCATCCCGAGGGCCAGCGTGACCGTGACGACTGCGGGCAAGCCCTCCGGGATGGCCGCGACCCCGAGCGCGACCGCCAGCGTGATGACCTCGCCGAGGCTGCCGCCCGTGGCCAGCCGCGTGACCGCGACGAGCAGGACCGCCGCGCCGGCGAGGTAGGCCAGGCGGACGCCCAGCCGGTCGAGCTGCCGCTGGAGCGGCGTGCGGGTGGTGTCGGTGCGTTCGAGCAGCGCGGCGACGTGGCCGATCTCGGTGCCCATGCCGGTCGCGGTGACCAGCAGTTCGCCGTGGCCGCGGGTCAGGGTGGTGGACATGTGCAGCATGCAGGACCGGTCGGGCAGCCCCACGTCGGCCACCGGCGCGACGGACTTGGCCACCGGCGACGACTCCCCGGTCAGGCCGGACTCGTCCACCTCCAGGTTCACCGCCGACACCAGCCGCCCGTCCGCGGGCACCCGGTCGCCGGCCTCGACCAGCACGACGTCGCCGGGGACGAGCCGGTCGGCGGGCACCTCCACGACCACGCCGGCGCGCCGGGCCTTGGCGGTGGGGCTGAGCATCCCGCGCAGCGCCGCGACCGCCTGGTCCGCCCGGCGTTCCTGGACGAAGCCCAGCACGCCGTTCAGCGCCAGGACGACCCCGATGACCACGGCCTCCTTGTAGGAGCGCTCGACGGCTCCGGCCAGGGCCGCCGCGATGACCAGGACCAGGTTCAACGGGTTGGCCACCTGCGCGGCCAGCGCCCGCCACCACGGCCGGCCCGGCGGTTCGGCCAGCCGGTTGGGCCCGAACCGGGCCAGCCTGAGGTCGGCGTCGGCCGGTGCCAGGCCGCGACCCGGGTCGGCGTCCAGCGCGGCGGCCACGTCGTCGGTGTCCGACCGCCAGGGCGCGGTCACGGAGATCATGGTGTCGTCACCGGGCTCAGTGGTGCGGGACCACGACGACGGGGCACTCGGCGTGGTGGACCAGCGCCTGGCTGGTGGACCCCAGCAGCAGGCCGCGGAACCCGCCGCGCCCGCGCGAGCCGACCACGACCAGCGCCGCGTCGCGGGAGTGCGCCACCAGGGCGTGGGCCGGCCGGTCGCGGGTCACCACGAGCCGCACCGCCACGTCGGGGTGCGCCGCGCGGTGCGGCTCGACCTGCCGCTCCAGCACCTCCCGCTCGGCCGCCTCGATCGGCTCCCAGTCCACGGCCAGGCCCTGGTGCCACGCGGTGTCCACGAAGACGTCGGACCAGGTCCGCACCGCCACCAGCTCCGCGCCCGTGGCCGCGGCCTGGGCGAACGCGAACGCCAGCGCGGCTTCGCCGGCCGCCGACCCGTCCACGCCCACCACGACGCCCGACCCGGTCTCGGCCCCGCGCACGACGACGACGGGGCAGTGCCCGTGCGTGGCCACGGCCACCGCGATGGACCCGACGAGCAGCCCGGTGAACCCGCCGAGCCCGCGCGAGCCCAGCACCACCAACTGGGCCGACGCCGACCGGCCGACCAGGTCCTCCGCCGCGCCCCCGGACGCCAGCTCGGTGGTCACCGCCAGGTCGGGCGCGACGCGACGGGCCTCCTCGGCGGCCTCGGCCAGCCACTGCCGGCCCTGCTCCAGCACCGCCTCGTGGTACGTGCGGGGCAGCGCGATCGGGTCCGGCACGCGTGCGGGCACCAGCAGGCACGCGTGCACGACCGACAACGCCACCCCGCGCCGCCGCGCCTCCCGCGCCGCCCACCGCACCGCCGCCGTGGCCGACGACGACCCGTCGACCCCCACCACGACCGACTTCTCCGCCATGCCCTGTTCTCCCCGTGCTCCGAACCACGCCCACCGCTTGGGCTCGTCACCAGTCTTTTCGCACCGGTTCCGAAAATCCGTGGTCGGAGGTCACGAACGGACAGGGCCTTACGTCCCGGGGGATCGTTCGGTGGCGTCGATGTAGTCGGTCAAGGCCTGGCGGGAGCGCATGAGGTCGGCGATCTGCTCGTCCAGGGCGCGTCGGCGGGCGCGCAGCCCGGCCAGCAGTTCGGGGCACGGTCGCATGGTGGGGACCGGGCCGGTCGTGCACGGCAGCACGAAACCGATCTCCTCGGTCGTCAGCCCCGCCGCCAGGAGCCGCCGGATCTGGCGCACGGTCACGACCGCGTCGTCCGGGTACTCGCGGTAGCCGCCCGCGGTCCGGCTCGGCGCCAGCAGCCCCTGCGCCTCGTAGTAGCGCAGTTGGTGCGTGCGGACGCCGGTGCGGCGGCTCAGTTCCCCGATCAGCACCCCGGCCTCCCCTTGACCTTCATACCGGTGTGAACGCCCAAGATCGGCTCATCTGTTCCGACGCGCCCGGTGGGGGTCCGAAATGCCGCGACACGAAGAGAACCCGGTGACGGTCATCGGTCTGGGGCCGATGGGGCAGGCGTTGGCCGGGGCGTTCCTGCGCGCCGGGCACCCGACGACCGTGTGGAACCGCACCGCCGCCAAGGCCGACCCGCTCGTCGCGGCCGGGGCCGCGCTCGCCGGGTCGGTGGAGGAGGCGGTGGCGGCCGGTGGGCCGGTGGTGGCCTGCGTCTCCGACCTCGCCGTCCTGCGCCGGCTCCTCGACCCGGCCGCCGACGTCCTGGCCGGCCGGGTCGTGGTGAACCTGACCACGGGCACGTCGCGGGAGGTGCGGGAGACCGCCGAGTGGGTGGCGGGTCGGGGCGCCGCCCACCTCGCCGGGGCGATCCTGGCCCTGCCGCGGGACATCGGCACCGGAACGTCGCTCGTCCTCTACAGCGGGTCGCCCGAGGCGTTCGAACGGCACGCGACGACCCTGCGCGGCCTCGGTGAGGGCGCGGTGCACCTCGGGGCCGACCAGGGCCTGGCCGCGCTGTACGCCGCGGCCGGCGTGACCCTGATGTGGAGCACCCTCAACGGTTTCCTGCACGGGACCGCGATGCTCGCCGCGGCGGGCGTGGACGCCTCGACGTTCGTGGAGTTCGCCCGGCAGAACATCGCCACCACCGCCGGGTGGCTGCCCGGGTACGCCCGGCAGGTCGAGGAGGGCTCCTACCCCGCCCCGGACGCGACGGTCGAGTCCCACCTGGCCGCGATGGACCTCCTGGTCCGGGAGAGCGAGACGTCGGGGGTCGATGCCGGGCTGCCGCGGTTCGTCCGGGCCGTGGCCGAACGCGCCGTCGCCGCGGGGCACGGGCGCGACAGCTACGCCGCCCTGGTCGAGGTGTTCCGCCGACCCGCGCAGCCCTGACGACCCAGCCCACGCAACCCTGACCGCCGGGTTCGTTCAGCGCACGCCGCGCACGGTCACGGCGTCGCCGCCCACCTCGACCAGCACGCCGTCGGGGTGGGCGGCGACCTCGCCACCGACCGCCTCGACCGAGCCGGCCCCGACCGAGCCGGCCCCGACCGAGCCGGCCCCGACCAGCAGCAGCCGCCACCGCGACGGCGCGCCCTCCGCCTCCACCCGCACTTCGTCGCCCGCGCGGACCGTGCGGAACGTGGTGCCGCCGACGACGGTCACGTGCGACCCGTCGGCCAGTTGGTACGCCCGCAGCGTGACGCCCTCCGCGTAGTCGTAGTCCGGGCGGTCGTCCACCGCGCCCACGGGCAGGATCGTGTCGGGCCGCACCAGGACCGGCGCGGTCAGGAAGTCGCAGCGGTCGCGGACCCAGCGCGGGCCGTGCACGACCTCGCCGGTCAGCAAGTGCGTCCACGCGCCCTCGGGGACGTAGTACGACACGTCACCCTCATCGGAGAACACCGGCGCCACCAGGAGGTCGTCGCCGAGCATGTACTGGCGTTCGAGGTGCGCGCAGCCCGGGTCGTCCGGGAACTCCACGACCATCGCCCGCATCATCGGCACGCCCTCGGCGGCGGCCTGCCGCGCCGCGGCGTCCAGGTACGGCATCAGGCTGAGCTTGAGCTTGGCGAACCGGCGCAACACGTCGACGGACTCCTCGTCGAACAGCCACGGCACCCGGTAGGACCCGCTGCCGTGCAGCCGGCTGTGCGAGGACAGCAACCCGAACGCGATCCACCGCTTGAACAACGCCGGCGTCGGCGTCCCCTCGAACCCGCCGATGTCGTGGCTCCAGAACCCGAACCCGGACAGGCCCAGCGACAGCCCGCCGCGCAGGCTCTCCGCCATCGACTCGTAGGTCGCCTCGCAGTCGCCGCCCCAGTGCACCGGGAACTGCTGCGACCCGGCGGTGGCCGACCGGGCGAACAGCACGGCGTCGTCGCGCCGCTTGCGCAGCACGTCGAACACGGTCCGGTTGTAGAGGAACGTGTAGTAGTTGTGCATCCGGTGCGGGTCGGACCCGTCGTGGTAGACCACGTCGGTCGGGACGCGCTCGCCGAAGTCGGTCTTGAAGCAGTCCACGCCCTGGTCCAGCAACGCTTCCAGCTTCGCGGCGTACCACGCGCGCGCCGCCGGGTTGGTGAAGTCCACCAGCGCCATGCCCGGCTGCCACAGGTCCCACTGCCACACCTCGCTCGTGGGCCGCCGCAACAGGTAGCCGTGGGCCGCGCCCTCGGCGAACAGCGGCGACCGCTGCGCGATGTAGGGGTTGATCCACACCGACACCCGCAGGCCGCGGTCGCGCAGCCGCGCCAGCATCCCCTCCGGGTCGGGGAAGGTGCGCGGGTCCCACTCGAAGTCGCACCAGTGGAACTCGCGCATCCAGAAGCAGTCGAAGTGGAACACGCTGAGCGGCAGGTCCCGCTCGACCATCCCGTCGATGAACCCGGTCACCGTCGCCTCGTCGTAGGAGGTGGTGAACGACGTGGACAGCCACAGCCCGAACGACCAGGCCGGCGGCAACGCGGGCCGCCCGGTCAACGCGGTGTACTTGCGCAGGACCTCCCGGGGCGTGGGCCCGTAGACGAGGAAGTACTCCAGCGACTGCCCCTCGACGCTGAACCCGACCTTGGACACCGCCTCCGAGCCGACCTCGAACGAGACGTGCCCCGGGTGGTTGACGAACACCCCGTACCCGGCGTTGGTCAGGAAGAACGGGACGTTCTTGTACGCCTGCTCGCTGCTGGTGCCGCCGTCGGCGTTCCAGACGTCGACGGTCTGCCCGTTCTTCACCAACGGCCCGAACCGCTCGCCCAGCCCGTACACGGCGTGGCCGACGCCGAGCACGAGCTGCTCGCGGACGTGGTGCACGCCGTCGAGCGTCATGAACCCGATGCCCTTGGCGCCACTGCTGGTCAACAGCCGCCCGTCGGCGGTGAAGTCGACCCGCCACTCCGCTCCCCGGCGCACCCGGACGGTCAGCGAGCCGGAGGTCAACGCCACCCCGGCGTCGTCCTCCACCACCTTGGCCGCGTGGGCGGGGTCGGCGGAGAGCCCGAACGACGGGCGCTCGGGCGCTCCGCCGGCGAAGTGCGTGATCCGGACCCCGACCACGTCCGGCATCGGCGAGCTGAGCCCGAGGGTGACCATCGGGCCCTTGAGCATGTCCCCGCGATGCCGGACGGGGTGGGTGGCGGCGTGCACCACGACCTCGCCGTCGCCGGCGGTGACGTCGTGCACGCCCGTCGGGTGGGCCGCCTCGACCCCGGGCCGCAGCAACCAGTAGCCGTCACTGAACTTCACACGCCGCTCCCGCCTGCGATGTCGAAGCGCTTCGACTCAACACCGTAGGAGAGCGGACGAGTGGTGCGCAATCCGCTGGGCTGCTCGGGTGAAGCGCTCAAATGCCCTTCTTCGACACGGTCCACGGGTACTTGGCGGCCAGGCCCGACGGGTCGAGGACGTACGCGCGGGCCGTGGGGTTGGCGTTGAGGACCATGTCCAGGAAGTGCACGACCGTGGTCATGCCGTCGGTCATCTGGCTGCCGGTGATGAAGCCGACGTGGCCGGCCTGCGGCTGCCGCGCCAGCACCGCCGGCACGGTGACCAGGTCGTAGTTGGCCTGGGTGTTGGCGTAGGCGATGTCGGACGGGCCGCCGTCCATGAACAGGACCGGGGTGTGCAGCTTGCGCAGCTCGGTGCGCGGGTAGCCGAACGCGCCGTCGGCGAAGAAGCCGCTGTTCAGCGAGATCACGGTGGACACCCGGCTGTCCTGCGCGGCGACCAGGGCCTCCAGGCCGCCGCACGAGTGGCCCGCGGTGGCGACCTTCCCGAGGTCCAGGCGCCGGCTCAGCGGTGAGGCCGCACGGTCCTGTTCCCGCCCGGCCCACGTGATCGCGTCGGTGAGCAGGGACGGGATGGGCGACCCGCTGGGCACGCCGTTGGGCGAACCGTCGACCGACCCGGTGTTGACGACGACGAAACCCTTGGACGCGATGAACGTCAACGCCCGCGTCACCTCGCTGTTGTCCGTGTGCGCGCAGGCCCCGTTGCCGAACGCCAGCACGGGCATGGGGCGGCCGAGGGCTTGCGGGTTCGTGGGGCGGAACACCGTGAAGCGGTTGTCGCCGTAGGCGCCCTCGCGGGTGACCGCGAAGTTGTTCTCCATCATGGGGCGGTTCGGCGACGGGGTGGTGGTCGTCGTGGTCGTGGTTGTGGTTGTGGTTGTGGTTGTGGTTGTCGTGGTTGTGGTGGTCGGCGACCCCGTGCACGCGACACCGTTGAGGGTGAACGCCGGGGGCGTCGTCGGGCGGGCGCTCGTGGTGGCGTTGAACCCGAACGACACCGCCGCGCCGGTGGCGATCGCGCCGTTCCAGGCGGCGTTGGCCACGGTCACCTGGTTGCCCGACTGGGTGTGCGTCCCGTTCCAGGACTGCGTGATCCGCTCGTCGCCGGCGAAGGTCCACGACAGGCGCCACCCGTTCACGGGGTCGCCCAGGTTGGTCACGGCGACGGTCGCGCCGAACCCGCCCGGCCACTGCGAGCCGATCGCGTAGTCGACGCGGCAGCCGGCGGCGGCGGACGCGGACTGGGACCCGACGAGCGCGGCGGTCGTCGCGGTCAGGGCCACGGCGGCGGCGAGGACGGCCGCTCGCCGGGCGTGGGATTCCGTTGTGCGCACAGCATCTCCTTGCTATCGCGGCTGGTCCTGGGCACGCCGAGCCGGCGGCCGGACGGCTTGCGCCCGACCGCCGGATCGGGGTGCGTCAGCGGGCCGAGCAGGTGGGGGACAGGGCGCCCGCGTTCCCGTCCGCCTGGAAGCCGAACTCCGTGGAGCCGCCGGCGGGGAGCGCGCCGTTGTAGGCCACGTTGGTGAACGTCACCGTGCCGGAGTTGCCGCTGCGCCCGGAGTTCCACGAGTTCACCACGGTCACGCCGGACGGCAGCGCCACCGACGCCGACCAGCCGTTGACCGCCGCGGACCCCGCCGTGACCTTGATCGTGGCCACGAACCCGGTGTTCCACTGGTCGAGCACGGAAACCGTTGCGGTGCAGCCACTTGGGGGCGGCGTGGTGGTCGTCGTGGTCGTCGTAGTGGTGGTGGTGGTGGTCGTGGTGGTGGTGGTCGTCGTCGTGGTCGAGGACGGGGGAGCGGCGTTCAGGGCGTTGAGGACCGCCGTGTAAGCGGGCTTCTTGTTGCCCGAGCCGTCGAACAGCAGCGGGGTGCCGTAGGAGCGCCAGGAGTCGGTGTCGCGGATGCCCCAGACGGTGATGCCGGTGCATCGGGTCACGGCGAGGCAGGCCTTGGTGAC
>NZ_JBEZBW010000157.1:0-13326 GCF_040647305.1 Saccharothrix sp. NPDC042600
GGTGTCAAGTCCGCGGGTGTTCTTGCGCGGACTTGACACCCGACCACCCCCAGCGCAGCCTGCGCGTCGCCCCCCGCCGGATCGCGGGGCAGCGGCACGCGGTGGTGTTCCGTTCGGTGAACCGCTTCTGAGCGTGCATTGCCGGAGCCGTGACGAACTGCATCAGCGTCCAAGTGGACGGCCGATCGGTGCGCTTCGCGGGACGACCGAGCTCAGGCAAGGCTGCGACCGTCTGGGTGTACGACCAGAGCGATGAGGGTGTGGCCAGCCTTCCGGGACGCGGGTCCGGTTTCGCGCGGAGCCGTGCAGTCCGAGTCGGGCGCCGGCGAGGTCCCCTGTCCATCGCGTGTCGATGCGCGTACCGGGTACTTCCCGCCGGCCGTGTTCCGGCACGCCGCTCGCACGGGTCGGCCGACACGGTCCGCTACTGTTCGTGCCGTAGTGTGACTGGAGCCGCCGGAGAACGCTCGGTGTGGGAGGACTCGGACGTCGTGGGACCTGCTGACGCGGTACGCCGCTGCTCCTGTGGCACTCGGCTCGCCCGCGACAACCGCACTGACCGCTGCGGGTCGTGTACCCGAGCCGGTCGCCGTCACCCCGCAGTGCCGCCCGAGGTGCCCGAAGAGTTCTGGGAGCACCCCGCTCTGCGTGCCGCTCTCGCCGCCCGGGACATCGGAGCTGTCATCCGCGCCTACCGCAGGCACCCTCACCACGGGCGCCTAATCCGACAGGAGACCGTCGCGTCCTGGATCAACCTGTCCTCCACGCGACTGAGCAGGATCGAAAACGGGGAAGCCGTCCACGACCTCACCAAACTCACCCGATGGGCGCAGCGCCTTCGCATCCCTCAACACCGGCTGTGGTTCCAGCTGCCTGACGCATCACCTGACTCGTCCGCACTCGCCGCGCAGACGGTGGAACGGCAGCAGCCGACAGTCGACGCGCACCCGCTGACGTTCGACGACCTGAGGTGGGATGCCCCGCCTCGGCGGCTCGTCGGTCGGACCGAGGTCGAACAAGTCAGGTTGATGACCGGTGCGTTGGCCGCCAGCGAGAACCTCTACGGCGGCGGCATGGCCGGGGAGGCCGGTATCGCCCACCTGCGCTGGGCGTGTCGGACACTGCAAGCGCGATCCGCGCCCACGGTCAGACCGCGTCTGCTCGAGGCCGTCGGGAATCTGGCCGCCGTGGTCGGGTTCTCGGCCTTCGACGTCGGTGATCACGACACCGCCGCACGGTGCTTCCGGGTTTCCCTGTGGTGCGCTGAGGAAGGAGGGTCGTGGGAGCTGCGCGCCGCCACTCTCACCGACATGGCGCGCCAAGCCATCCACCTCGGCAAGCTCGACGAAGCGCTGTCGTTGGTCGAGTTCGCCCAGGTTCGCGCCGACAGGGTGACGGCCACGGCACGGGCCGCGACTGCGGTGGTCCGTGCCCGAGTGCTGGCCTTGCTCGGCCGCCACGACGAGGCCGCTGCGGAGGTGGGTCGCGCCGACGCGCACTTCGCGCAACGTCAGGTGGCCGCCGACCCGCCCTGGCTGGTCTACTACGACGAAGCCGAACACGCGGGCAGCAGCGCGCGAGCGCTGATCCCGATCGCGCTGAGCCGCAAGCGGCCAGGAGATGCGGCTCTGCGTCTGTCCATGGCGATCGATCTGCACAGCGACGCCTATCCGCGCTCACGAGCGTTTTCCACCGCCCGGCTCGCGGCGCTGCACATGGCTGTCGGTGACCCGCACGAGGCGGTAGTACTCGGGCAGCGGGCCGTCATGTTCGCCGCGAACCTGCACTCGAAGCGGATGAGCGAGGAGCTGCGCATTCTCGACCACGCAAGCCGACCGCACGTGGCGATTCCTGCCGTGGCAGGCTTGTCGCGTTCATTGGCCTCGGTCACCGGCGATGTCTGAGTCGCCCCGCTCTCACGGCACCCGCCCCGCATACGACGTGCTCAGCATCGCCGGTGCCCAAGCCGGGGTGTCGACCGTCGGAGCGCAGTTGATCCGCGATGGCGTCAACATCGTCTACCGCCTGCCGAACCGGGTCGTCGCACGCATCGGCCCGGCGGGCTCGTACGCCACGGCCGCACACCTGATCCGCGTCTCCCGCTGGCTGGCCACCACCGACGTGCCGGCAGTCCGCGCCCTGGACGACATCGAACAGCCCACGCTGGTCGCGGATCGGCCCGTCACCTGGTGGATCCAGCTTCCCGACCATCGACCGGCGACCGCCGCCGAACTCGGAGCAGCGCTCAAGCAGGTCCACGCGCTGACCGCGCCCGAGTCACCGCCGCTCCCGCTGCTCGACCCCTTCAGCGGGGTGGACGCCGCGATCGCCCACGCGACCACGATCACCGAACGCGACCGAGCCTGGCTCGACAGGCTCCTGGCAGGACTGCGCAGCGAGTACGCGGTCCTGCAGGACACGTTGCCTCGATGCGTCATCCACGGCGATGCCTGGCAAGGCAACCTCGCCGTCCCCCGCGACGGTGCTCCCACCCTGGTGGACCTCGACCACTTCGGAATCGGCCCGCGTGAATGGGACCTGGCGCCTTTCACCGTCGACTACACCGACTTCTCCCGCATCACGGCTGCGGAGTACGGCGAGTTCGTAGCCGCCTACGGCGGCTACGACATGACGACCCAACCGTATTACCGGACACTGGCCACCACCATGGAGCTCCGCTGGATCGCCTTCGCGCTGCGCAAGGCCAACTCAGACCCGCACGCCGCGCTCGAAGCCCGTCATCGCCTGGCATGTCTGCGCGGTGACATCGAACCTCCTTGGCGGTGGACGGCGTTCTAGTACTCCAGCCGCAGTTCGTGATCATGTTCTGCTCGCTCGTCGATCTTGTGTTTGTTGATGAGGACATGCAGGCGTGGGTGAGCGGCTTGGACGAGCTGCACGGGCGGGTGGCGGGACGGTTTCTGCGGGCGAAGCTGCGGCATCGGGCTCAGGCGCATGTTCGAGGTCTGTTGGCTCCGATCGCGGGCAAGAACGGTTGGACGCGGCAGGCGCGGTGCGTCCGACGGCGAGCGGCACGGCGGTGGCGACCGGTGTGGCGTGTTCGGCCAGCACGGTGCCGCTTGTCTCGTGGCCGCGCCACCGCGACCACGGCGACCGGAGTGCCGTCTCCGATAACCACCCGCGTGTCCGTCGAGGGGCTGGTCGGGCAGGCAGGTGCCGGCGGTGATCACCCATCGGGGGCCGAGCAGGGAGCCTGTGCACGCGTGATCGCCGGTGGTGATCCGCACCAGGTGCGGTTGTTCGCCTTGGGGCACGGTCGTACCGGGCACCGTCGACGCGCTCGCCCCGACCGCGAGTGTCAGGACCGCCCCGGTCAGCGTCGCCGACAACATCTTCTCATGTGCGCGTTCTCCCTGTCTCTGTAGGCACCACGGCCCTCTGAAGGGTCCCGAGGTCCGGCTCGTCGAGGAACCCGGTGCGTGCTGCCGCAACGACCTGAGGGGCAGACCGCGCGCGACGATTAGGGGCATCCGGCGGCTACCGCCGGATGCCAGTCCTGCCCAGGGTCTGTGGAGGGGTTATCCGGACATCCGTCAACCGGCGGAGCACACCGCTGCAAGGTGGTGACCCTGAACACCTGTCCATCAGTACTTCCAATGGTCCACTTGGTCGGTCACGCCAAATTGTCGTCCGTACAGAATGGACGCATCCATCCACAGTGGACTCCCTGCGCGGCTCGGTGTGCCGCGTCCGGCGTGAGGAGTGGGCGGCAACGCGTGCCTTTCGAGTGGGCGCCTAACTGTGACGTCTGACCCACCGCCGGTTTTCTAAGCCACTTGGCCGATGTGTCGTTGACCCGTCCGGGTCAGTGTGGGGCAGTTCGTGCGGTCCGGTCGCCTGTGTCAAGGCGGGTTCACGGTGCCGCGTCGTGTCCTCCGAGATCCGGTCGGTGCGACCGCCACCGACAACCACCCCATCTGGGTCGAAGGCCGACAGCACTGGGTCCACGCCGACCAACTCCACATCGGCGACCAACTCCGCGACCGCAGCGGCCACGCACACGCCATCACCCACCTCACCATCCGAACCCTCACCACCACCGTCCACAACCTCACCACCAACGGGCCACACACCTACTACGTCCTCGCAGGCACCATCCCCGTACTGGTCCACAACGCCGGCCCCTGCCCTCCATGGAAGGCGGAATTCGATCTCCTGGCAGCAGGCAAGCGCAACCATGTGAAAGTGGTGCCCGACGTCCACGAACTGCGAGCCTTGTTCGAACGCTGGACCAAAGGCGCCGAAGGCCTGCCCGCACGCGGCGCCAAAATACCTGACGTACTCAAACTCGACGACGGAACCACGGTGCAATGGCGCTTGACTTCTAGGTCCGGCAGGGAGACCATCGATATCTTCCCAGTAGTCGGATAAGACTTGAAGGTGCAGCTCAAATGATCTCCAGCGCAGTTGTACAGGAGGTCCTCACTGTAGGAACGGAGGACTGGGTCCCGGTGGACAGGGCGATCTACTTTGCCCGCGAATCATGCGGCGCAACCGACTTCAAAACGGTGGTCAAAGCTACCTTGGAATGGATGCTGAACGAGCGCCTCGTCGACATCGGATACATCGGAAATACCGGCTTCGAGGCATGGTCGGGAACGGTTGGCGAAAGGATGGATCGCATGATGACAGAACTCGATGCAGTCGACTGGGTGCCGTTCGGAGGCAGCTGCTGGATGGCCAACACGGCGCTCGGCGACGCCATGATCGAATCCTGGGAGGAAAAGCATCCCATGGAGATCACGTCGATGGATTATATGCGAGATAGCGAGCGATGAACGCCGGTTGACGAGGCAGGATGTCGAAATGGCGAGACTGAACCGGCAGGTCAGAGTTATCGAGCTTCTCGAGGATAACGTTCGGACCGAGATCACGATAATGAACGACATGCGCAATCTAGGGCTGAGCAACTCGGACGTCCAGCGGCTGATGGAGGGCGTCACGTCGAGCATCCTCTACGCGTTCGACGTCGATTGGGCATCCGACTGGGTGAAACCAAACGGTGTCCACACTTGGCGGGAGGCGGTTGGGTGGTTCGGCCGTTGCCCCCCATTGTCTACTGGACTCGCTACCGTCGACCAGAAAGGAAGACGCGGCGAGGTGGGCACGGGACCATGGCGCTTCGCACTGAACGGCGGGGAGATCGAGGCGTGGGTGCTGCAAATCAGCCTGGAAGCGTTCGCTGTAGCGAGGGTGAGGCTTTGACGGAGCGGCTCGATGAGCTGGCAGCGCTCGACCTCCTATCGCTCTGCGGAGCGCTCATCGAGCATCCGCAAAGGCAGGCAGGGTTCGGTGCGCAGGAATGGCGTGGAGTGGTATTGTGCTTGCCGAGAATGTCGTCCGAGTAGGTCAGGCGGCGTGGTGGTACTCGTTGAGGATGCCGCCCAGTCGTTGCCGCTGGCGGATGTCGAGTCGGGTGACCGCTGCTAGATCGGTGGTCGGTTGTGGCAGTGGTTGTAGCGGTCGGGCGTTGGCGATGCCCTGGTGGGGTCGGTGGGTGTTGTAGAAGTGCTCGTATTCGCGCAGGGCATGGAGTAGGTGTTGTTGGTTCCAGATGAGGGTGCGGTCAAGGAGCTCGCGTCGGCAGCTGCGGATCCAGCGCTCCATGATCGCGTTCATGCGCGGGAGACGGACTCCGCTGAGGACGACCTGGATGCCCGCGTCGGCGAGGACGGACGGCTATCTCTTGATGTCGCGTCATGAAGGCTTGGGCCAGCAGCCCGAGGCTTGTCCAGGTGCTATGACCGGTGCGCCGACTGAGCTTGTGAGCTGACATGCCGCTCACGTCAGGAGGAGGTGCTCGTGACGTGTGCCTGGTGGACGGCTTCGCCTTGCCAGGTGCTGGTGTGGCTTGACTGTCACACGAGTTGTGGGTGACAGGTGGTGGCTCAGTCCCGGGCTGCCGTGAGGGCTTGTTCGCGGGAGTCGTGCAGGGTGACCAGCGCGTCCATGGCGGTCACCTCCAGCACCCGCCGGACCGGGTCGCCGGCGTTGGCGTTGGCGGCTAGGCGTTCGCTCGGCGGAGGCGTTCGGCTGCCTGTGCGCGCAGGGCGTCACAGGACACCGGGGGATCGCCGTGCAGTGCTTCCCAGCGGACGTCGTGCGCTGCAGGCCACAAGCTGGCCGCCCACGCGATCTCCAGTTCCTCCGCGGAAAACCGGCGCCCCCGAAGGTCCTGATAAGCCGACAAGAACGCCTCGGAACTCTCGACAGGTGGCAGTACGGCCGGCCCGATCTTGGGGAACACCGCACTCGTCGCTCCCACCAGCGCCGCCTCGGGCTGCCACGCCAGGCTGTCCCAGTCGTGCACGGCCCACACCCGGCCGTCGTGCCAACGGAGGTTCTGCGCCTCGAAGTCGGCGTGCCCCAGCACGCGCGGCACGTCGGCGGCCAGCAACCGCTCGCGAGCCCGCTCGGCCGTGTCGACAACATAACCCGGCACGGCGCTCTGGTCCCGCTCGTCAAAGAAGCCGATCGCCGGCCACACCCCGGGATCGGTGTGGTCCCAACGCACCCAGCGCGGACTCGGCAGTGGCGGCGCGACGGCCACATCGGCCAGTTCACCCATCAGGCGGGCGAACACCGCCGCGTAGCGCACGGCGACCTCCGGCGAATCGCCACGCAGCAGCTCACCGCCGGGCCGGTACTCCTCGGCATGCACGGCCAGCGCGCCGACGCCGACCGCGGGCGTGAGCGGCCGGGCACACGGAAATCCCCGCTCCGCCAGCCGGTCCTGCGCGGCGACACACGACGCGGCCCGGCCGTCGTCCTCCCGCGCCTTCACCACGATGTCCCGCCCACCGGCCAGCCGCAATCCCACCACCGCCGATATGGACCGCTGCTCGAACAGCACGGCAACCGGCTCGTCCCCCAGATGGTCAACGCACCAGCCCGGCAGCCAATCCGACAGGTCATCCAACGTCACAGCGAGAACTGTGCCATGCGCGTCGAACACAGCAGAAACGATCGAGAGGTGCCAACGACAACGTCCAAGCACGAAATCACCAACGCCGCAACGGTCACCCCCCCGCCCTGCGGCGCCGCGAGGACATGGGCACCTCCGCAGCCGGCGGACGCGAATCCCTGGCCACCCTGCTCACCGAGGCCGACTGCTCCATGGCCTTGTTCCTGCGGTTCCCAGACCAGCGCGAAGGAAGGGTCGGTAGGCATCTGAACGGATCAGGGGTCGGGAGGGTGCTGGAGGTGCTGGAGAACGCCCCGGAACTCGTCCGGTGCCATGCCGCCTCGGAGGAAGCCGTTGGTCAGGGCGGACAGGCTGTGAGACGGATCGCTCTGCAGAGCGCCGCCCAATGCGGCGCTGGCGAGCGGCCCGTCGCCTTGTGGGTATGCGCAGATCGCGAAGAAGGCTGCGGGTTCGGCGCGCCACGGTGCGGGAAGCTCGCGCATCAGGGTGAGCCACACTTGCCGGGCTGCCCGCGTGCTCTTGTCCGTGCAGAGCCTCAGAAAGTCGTCGCGGAGGTCGTGGAAGGTGAGGGTCCACCCCAGTTGGATGATCTCGTCTTCGTCGAGGTGGAGTTCGTTGCGCTCGGCGCGTGTGATCGCGTTGTGGATCAAGTCCGGGTTCGGCTCGGCGTTGTCCCGGCGGAGGTCGTCGAGGTGCTTCGCTCGTGCGTGCAGGATCTCGGGGGTGGCGTGTGGCGCGACGGTTCGCGCCATGTCGTCGCGACTTGCGTGGGTGATCAGTCCCGCGTAGGCGCATTTCGCAGCGAACACGGTCGAGTCGGGGTCCGGTCGACACCGTGCTGTGCGGTCTCGTAGGCGTGCCAACCAGCGCGGTGGGCCACGCGGCGTCGAGGTTGACGGGGTGTGGCCCGGCGGTCCACACGGTCGCCAAGATGGGGTTCCCGGCGGTGGTGCTCGGCTGCTTGTCGGTGGGGGTGGTGGGTGGCTTGGCGGGGCTGACGCGGGTGGTGGTCGGTGCGGTCGGCCAGGCTCGGCGTTCCACCGCGCGACGCGGGGCGGCCGGGGGTCGGGCGGGAGGAGTCGCCGCGTCGTCGGGATGAGCGGCGGCCTGGGTACTGGGGCTGGGTTACGGGTGTCCCCTTTTGCTGGGGTGGGGTGCGCCCGTCGATGCGGGCGCGATGACACCCCTGAACTCCGAAATACCGGTCGGCCGGGGACAGACTGCGGCGACGATTTGTTCGAGAGTCTCGGGTCGCATCCGGTATCCCGGAGGCGCTCGACTAGAAAATCTCGGAGACAATTTTTCGGTCGTGGCTTCGGGGCTGAAGCGGGTATGACCGAAGTGGTACCGGCCAGGTACGACCGTGTCATAGCAGCAGCTAGCGGGCGTGAGGTGTGGGAGAGTGGCGGGGCAGGCGACAGGCTGTCGGTAGGGCTCGACGAAGTCGTTCGCGATGTTCCGGTACCTGGTCGGTAATAGGTCGGTACCTGTTTGGTCAGTGGTTGGTGCCAGGTGGTTTGGCGTCCTGTGCGGGTCGTTGTTCCGACCCGTTTCGGGGGTTTGCCATGAGTTCGCGTGATGCTGTTCCGCGTTCGGGTTTCCAGCGCGGTTCGATGCCGCTGGACGTTGCCCGGTCGGCGTTCGAGTGGCTGGTCGTCGGGCCGCACCCGCTGTCGGTGGACGGCCGCTTGTTCCCCGGTTTCCCGGCGCGGCGGGTGCCGCTGTCGGAGGTGCGCAACCGGTTGCTGCGCCGGCGTTGCCCGCAGTCGTCGCGGGACGCGGTGTGGTCGCACCTGGTGCTGCTGACCCGCACCGAGAGCGCCGCGTGGGTGGTCGGCGCGGTCGGGGTGGCGATGCCGGCGTTGACCTCCATCGCCGCCACGTTGACCGCGCGCTTCGCCGGGGACCCGAGCGACATCCACGCCGCGGTGCTCGCCGGGTTCGTCGCCGAACCCGGCGAGATCGACCTGCGTCGCCCGCGCATCATGTTGCGGCTGCGGTGGGCGGCCTACCGCGCCGGGCACACCGCGCTCCGGGAGGCGTTGGACGCGCCGGTGCCCTGCGGTCACGCGTTCCGGTCGGCGACCCCGCCCCCGCCGTGAGGGCACCCGGACTTCGTGCTCGCGCGCGCGGTCGCCGAGCACGCCGTCACCGCGGCCGAGGCGGAACTGGTCGGCACCACCCGGTTGGAGGGTGTGCCGCTCGCGGACGCGGCTGTCGCGTTCGGGTTGTCGTACGAGGCGGCGAAGAAGGCGCGTCAACGCGCGGAGCGTCGGCTGGTCGCCTACCTGCGCGGTGATGCGGTGTCGCGGGAGGACGACCTGGTGACCCGGGTCGCGGACACGGCAGGGCGCGGGCATCACCGGCGACCCGCGGACCTGGACCCGGCCCTCGCCGACCCTGCGCACCCTGCGGGACCACCTCGCCCGCGGCGACCAGGTCGCCGGGAACCTGGCCGCGCGGCTGCACCCGTTCGTCGAGGGCGCGTTCAAGCAACTGTTCGACGGGCCCAGCAGCGTCACCGCCGAAGGCCACCTCGTCGTGTTCAGCCTGCGCGAGCTGCCCGACGAACTGAAAGCCATCGGCACGCTGCTGGTGCTGGACACGGTGTGGCGACGGGTGTCCAACCCGGCCATCCGCCGTCCCCGGCTGGTCGTGGTGGACGAGGCGTGGCTGCTGATGCAGGACCGGTCCGGAGCCGAGTTCCTGTTCCGCATGGCCAAAGCCTCCCGCAAACACTGGGCCGGGCTGACCGTCGCCACCCAGGACACCGCCGACGTCCTGGGCACCGACCTGGGCAAGGCCGTCGTCGCCAACGCCGCCACGCAGATCCTGCTGCGCCAGGCGTCCCAGGCCATCGACGAGATCACCCGCACCTTCGACCTGTCCGCCGGCGAACGCGCCTTCCTGCTCTCCGCCGACCGCGGCCAAGGGCTGCTCTCCGCCGGGACACAACGCGTCGCGTTCCAGGCCATCGCCTCACCGACCGAGCACTACCTGGTCACCAGCGACCCGGCCGAACTCGCTGCCCTCCACGACCCCGACGACCACACCAGCACCTCGTTCGTCGACCTCGGCCTCGACCCGCAGGACGGCGACGAGTTCGACGACGACCAGATCACCCTCGACGCCGCCTGAACCCGTTGGAGGGCAACGTCATGCTTGAGGACTACCTGCGCGACCCCTCCGGAGCACTGGCCACCGTGCTGGACCGGCTCCGCGACCTCACGCTCACCCACGGCCCCATCGCGGTCCCACTGCTCGTCGCGCTCGCGACGCTGTTCGCGATCGGACGGCGGTGGTGGGCGAGCCGCTGCCACGAGCAGCTGGTGGCCAACGCCCGCCAGGTCACCATCCTCGCGCCGCCCGTCGTCGACGCCGCGAGCGGGGCGGCGTTGTGGTCCAACCTGGTCGGCCTTCTCCGGCCCGGGTGGCGCAGGGCAATGACCGGACAGCCGCACCTAGCCTTCGAGTACGTCTTCTCCGAGGCCGGGGTCACGATCCGGCTGTGGGTGCCCGGCCTCATCCCGCCAGGGCTGGTCGAACGCGCGGTCGAAGCCGCCTGGCCCGGCGCCCACACCCGCGTCGGCCCCGCCGAACCACCACTCCCGCCAGCCGGGCCAGACCAGCGCCGAATCGTGGTCGGCGGGGAACTACGGCTGACACGACCGGAAGCCCTCCCCATCCGATCTGCCTTCGACGCCGACCCGATCCGCGCACTGCTCGGCGCACCGGTCGGGCTGGGGCGCGACGAACACGCCTGCGTCGAAGTCTTGGCACGCCCCGTCACCGGCCGCCGGGTCCAACGCGCCCGACGCGCCGCACGGCGAGTCCACAATGGAACCTCAAGCCACATGGTCGGTCGCCTGCTCGACCTGATCACACACGGGCCCACCCGGCGTCGACACCGGAACAGAACCAACGCGCTGCACAGCGACCCGCAGACCTCGCTGGAATTCTCCGCGCACAACCGCGCCATCGTCACCAAGCAACGCGGCAGCCAGTACGAGACCGTCATCCGCTACGCCGTCGCGACACTCCTACCCGCCAACACCGCCAAGGAGCAGCTGCGCCAGGCGCGAGACGTGGCGCGCGGCCGGGCCCACGCGTTGGCCGCCAGCTTCGCCTCCTACACCGAGCACAACCACTACACCCGACGCCGCCTCCGCGACCCCGGCCACGCGCTGGGCCACCGCAGGCTCGGACGCGGAGACCTGCTGTCGGTACCGGACGGCGATGAGCGCCTCGGCACGAGACCGCGCGGTGTGACGTCGACCCCATCACCGTTTTCTAGGTCATGTGGCGGATGTTCTTTGACTCCGTCCGGGCGAGTGTGGGGCGGTTCATGCGGTCCGGCCCGTCCGTGTCAGGACGGGTTCGTGGTGCCGCGTCGTGTCTTCCGAGGCCTGGTCGGTGTGATCGGGTCCAGTCGCTGTGTCGAGGTGTCGTTGTGCGGGTTGTTCGTGGCGTTGTCGCGTTGGTGCTCGGTCTGGCGTCGCTGTGCGGCGTGTTGGCGGTGCTGTGGGGTGCGGCCTCCGCCGAGCCTCGGCCGCGGATGGAGCCGTCGCCGGTGTCCGGGTCGCTGGCCGCCCCGAGTGCGGCGGGTGAGGGGCAGGTGTCGTTGGTGGAGGACTTCTCGTATCCGGGTGCGGAGGAGATCGCACGGCGGCGGGACATCCGCCTGGTGTCCGGTGACGGGCGGATCGTGTTGGTGGGGTGTGGTGGGCCGGGGTTGATCGAGGTGCGTCGGTCGGGGGCGCGCAGGGACACCGATCCGGATCGTGGGCATTACTGCTTCCGTGCGACCGGGGTGTCGGGGCGGTTGGTGTTGGAGATTCCGGACACCTTCCAGATCCGAGGTGACGGGCACGAGGTGGACGCGACGGTGCGGGTGGACGGGGCGACCAGCAAGGTCGACGTCGACAGCGGCCGGTGGACCGGCGTCGGACGCGGTGTGGGCGCGAATCCCGCGGTCCTGCTGGAGTTGCGTACCAGCACCGGCTGACATGTCCCTTCGTGCCGTCGTCGACGGGCGCGTTCGTCGGCGGCGGCACGACAAGGCGCGGTCGCCGCGGGCGGAACCCCGGCCGCCGTATGCGGATCCGGTTCCGCGGTCCTCCGGTGTTCCCGCGTTCGTCGTTCTCGGTTCGTCGTTTTCGTTGTGGTCGTTGTCCTTTGTTCGCCCGCGGCACGGTCCCGGGTCGTGCTCCGGTGTGGAAGGTCGTGTTCGTGGTGGTGGGTCGGGGAGTTCGGGCGCGGTGGCGTGGGTTGCTCGCCGCGGTGGTGGCGCTGGTGTTGGTGGCGGGGACCGCGGGCCCTGCCACCGCGGATCCACGACAGCAGTCGCAGCCGGTGTCGGACCGGGCCCGGCTGCTGGGCCTGGTGGCCTCGGGCGGGGTGGTGGTGTCCGCCGAGGCCGAACAGGCGCTACTCGGCACCGACGAGCAGGTGCGGGAGTTCCTGTCCGAGGGGTTGACCGCGGCGCGGGAGGCCGACGACCGGATCGCGGTGCAGCGGCTGCTGTCCGACGGCGGCCCGACCACCCAGGACGCGGCCAACACCGCGCTGGACGGGTCGATCCAGGACGTGCGGGAGTTCCTGGCCACCGGGTGGGAACAACCCTGGCGCGACGACCTGCGCATCCGGGTTCAGCGACTGCTCTCGGCGGCGACCGGCCCGATCGTGCGCGACGAGGCCAACGCCGCACTCGACGGCGACGAGCAGGCCCGCTTGGACTTCCTGGCCACCGGCTGGCAACAAGCCCGCGACGACGACGACCGCATCAACGTCCAACTGATCCTCAACACCGGCGGGCCGGCCGTCCAACACGCCGCCAACCAGGCTTTGGACGGCCCCATCGAGGACGTACGGGAATTCCTCGCCACCGGCCACACCGTCGCCCTGCAACGCGACCGGGAGGTCACCGCGGTCTCGCAGTTGGCGGCTCAGGCCGCCGAGGCGGCCGGCCGCGCCGCCACGCAGCGCCAGATCGCCCAGGACGAGGCCGACCGTGCGGTCACCGCCGCGGCGGCGGCCAAGCGCGCCGCGCAGACCGCGGCGGAGGAGACCCGCGCGGCCAGGGACTCCGCCGGGGTCGCCGCCGGTGCCGCGGGCCGTGCCGCCGACGCCGCCGCCGGTGCCGCCCGGGCCGCGCAGGTCGCGATCAACGCGATCGGCGCCGCGATCAACGCCGCTCGGGAGGCCGCCAACGCCGCCTCCCACGCCGCGTGGGCCGCCGCGAAGGCCGGGGACGCCGCCGCCCGGGCCCGTGACGCCGCCGCCGCGGTGGCCACCGGACGTGCCGTGCTTCGCTCATCTTGGCCGCGAAGCCGTCGAGCGCCGTCTGGTACCGGTGGGTCACCTGGACCCCGGACCGGCCC
>NZ_JBEZBW010000158.1:0-13229 GCF_040647305.1 Saccharothrix sp. NPDC042600
CGCGCCCGCCCGCCCTGCTTGGCGCGCCGTCCTGCCCCAGCGCGCCCGCGCCCGGCCCGCCGCGCCCGCCCGGCCCGCCGCGCCCGCCCGGCCCGCCGCGCCCGCCCGGCCCGCGCGCTGCGCCCCGGCCCTCGCCGTTCCTGCGCCCCGCCTGCGCCGCGCCCGCGCCCCGCCCGTGCCGCGCCCATCTGCCGACCTTCGCCCCGCCCCGCCCGCCTCCGACCTCCCCCGCCGCACCGGTCACCACCTCCCGGGTGGCTACGCTCGGTACCAGCGTGACCACGTCGAGGAGGAGTCGCCTGTGGACGTGCACAACGTGATGAGCGGGAACACCCACATCTCCGTCCAGGCCGGGAAGATCGGCGGCTCCGTCGTCCTGCGCACCCCGTGGTTGCCGATCGCGCTCGTCGTGGCGATCGTCGCCGCCACCGCCACCTACGTCGCCGCCGTCGCGCAGCAACCCCGGTACGACGTCACGCTCGCCACCCGCCTGCCGCGCGTCCCGCAGGTCACGCCGAGCCCCCTCCCGCCCGGCACGCGGCGCGCCTCCGAGTACGTCACCGCGCCCCTGTTCGGGTCCGCCGCGACGAAGGACGGGCTGGTCACCATCACCGTCATCCACGCCCAGTCGCTCAGCAGCCTCAACGGCTCCTACGACGTCAGCGGCGGGCAGCAGGGGCCGGGGCGCGGCTCGGCCAGCGTCCACGCGCCGGAGCGGGGCGAGCCGGGCGGGGTCGCGTTCGGGGTCGCGGGGTTCACGCTGACGCTCCCGACCGCGTCCTGCTCCGCGCCCAGCGTGCCGACCGGTGAGTCCGTGGTGGCCGTCGAGCGCAACGGCTGGTGGACCCGCGTGTCGGTGGTGCACGTCGGCCACTTCCCGCCGGACAGCGACGCCCTGCCGGTGCGCTTCCTGGTCGAGCGCGGCGACGGCGACCCGCCCGCCGCGGTCCGCCGGTGCGCCTGACCCGCAGATGTGCGGGTCGCTCGGCTCGCGCCTTGATCGAACCCCGCCCGCAGGGTTGCCTGGAGCACGACCAGAGCGGGAGGGGAAGCAGATGGCCGATGTGGTGGTGAGGCCCGCGCGCGAGGACGAGTGGGACGCGGCCGGTGCGATCACGGTGGCGGCCTACCACGCCGACCAGTACATCGAGAGCCGGACCGGCGGGTACGCCGACCAGCTGGCCGACACCCGCGCCCGCGCGCGGGACGCCGAGTTGCTGGTCGCCGTGGACACCGAGGACACGTTGCTCGGCACCGTCACCATCGCCCTGCCGGGCACCCCGTACGCCGAGGTCAGCCGGTCGGGCGAGCTGGAGTTCCGGATGCTGGCCGTGCACCCGGACGCCCGTGGCCGCGGGGTCGGCGAGGCGCTGGTGCGGGCCGTCGTCGCGCGGGCCCGGGAGGTCGGGGCGAAGCGGGTGGTGATGAGCAGCGGCGAGCACATGGCGGGCGCGCACCGGCTCTACCGGCGGCTCGGCTTCCAGCGGTTCCCCGAGCGGGACTGGAACCCCGTGCCGGGCGTGCACCTGATCGCCTACGGCTTCAGCCTCGAACTGACCTGAACGCGGGAACGGCCACCTCGCGACCCGGCCACGCCGCGACCCGACCGCGGCGTGACCCCGGCCACACCGCGACCCGACCAAGCCGTGACCCGACCAAGCCGTGACCCGACCAAGCCGTGACCCGACCGGGTGTGCGGCCGACCGGGGGTTCGCGGGTCGCCGGGAGCCGGGGCGCGTGCCACGCTGGGACCGTGCTCCAGGCCTGCCTCAACGGTGCCCGCAACCCACACAGCCACCCCGCGCTGCCCGTCACCCCGCAGCAGCTCGCCGCCGACGCCGCCGCCCTGGCCGAACTCGGCGTCACCCACTTCCACCTGCACCCCCGCGACGTCGTCGGCCTGGAGGTGATCGCCGGGCCGGAGGTCGCTACCGCCGTCGCCGTGGTGCGCGCCGCCGTGCCGCACGCCGAGTTGGGCGTCACCACCGCCGCCTGGATCCAGCCGGGCCCGGTCCGGCGCGCCGAACTGGTCCGCGGCTGGGCGGGGCTGTCCGCCGGCCGTCCCGACGTCGCCTCCGTGAACGTCCACGAGGACGGCTGGCGCGAGGTGGTCCGGGCGCTCCAGGACGCGGGCGTCGGCATCGAGCTGGGCATCTTCCACGTGGCAGCCGCCCGCACGTTGGCCGCCGCGGGCGTCCCGGCCGGCACCCGGCGCATCCTGGCCGAGGTCCAACCCGGCGAGACGGTCGAGCACGCCGCGGCCCTGCTGGAAGTCCTCGAACCGCTGCGCACGCCGATCCTGCTGCACGGCGAGGACGACAGCGCCTGGCCCGTCCTCGACTACGCCGCCCGCCTCGAACTGGACACCCGCATCGGCCTGGAGGACACCCTCCACAACCCCGACGGCAGCCGCACCACGGACAACGCCGAACTGGTCGCCTACGCCCAGCGCACGCTCAAGGCCAACGCCGTGCGCTAGCCCGCGACGCCACGGCCACGATCAGCCCGGCGGCACCGCGGCCAGGGTCAGTCCGGCAGCACCACGGCCACGATGCCGGCCAGGTGGGCCAGCCGCGCCACCTCGGCGGCGCGGAACATCGGGCCGCCCGGCCTGCCCACCAGCAACACCCGGTCCGGCTTGCCCAGCGGGGTCGCGGCGAGTTCCGTGCCCAGCTCCTGCCAGGTCTCCGGGACCCAGCTCTCCTCGCCGTCCAGCACCGTCGCGCGGGCCAGCGGCATCCACGGCGGGTTCCGCATGCGGGTCTCCGGGGCCGCCGCCGACGCCGTCAGGCGGTGCACGCCCGCGCCGTCGTAGCCGACCACGACCGCCCAGCCCGCGCGGATGATCTTCGGGACGCCCTCGGTGAAGATCTCCAGCCCGCGCGCCGGCTCCTCGGCGACCTCCTCCACCAGCTCCAGCTCGCGGTGCGTGTCCAGGACACCCGCGTACGGTCGGACCGCGTCCACCTCGACGCCCTCGATGGACTCCGCGGCGGTGATGAGCGTGTCCGGCAACCGGCCGGACGGCAGCTCCACCACCAGGTCGTCGATGGCCACGCCGGAACCGCGCTCCACCACGTCCACGCTGAGGATGTCGGCCCCGATCTCGCCGAGCGCGGAGGCGACCGCGCCCAGGGTGCCGGGACGGTCCGGGAGCTGGACCCGGAGCAGGAAGGACACGGTGCACGCCTCCAAGGGCTGGTGTTCGACGACTGTCCGGCCGATGATTCTCGCAGACGCAGCTTCGCTTTCCGACCCACCAGCCGCGTTGCACAGCGGTAAAATCCCGCACCCCCGCGCGCGGCCCACGCACAACCCGGTCGGACCTCGCCCTGACCAGCCAATAGACTCGTCGGGTCCAATCCGAGAGAAACCGACCCACGGGGGTTGACGAGGTGCCCAGCATCTCCCGCGACGAGGTCGCGCACCTGGCCCGCCTGGCCAGGCTCGCCGTCACCGACGACGAGCTTGACCTGTTCGCCGGCCAGTTGGACGTGATCCTGCAGTCGGTGGCCACGGTGGGCGACATCGCCACCGCGGACATCCCGCCCACTTCGCACGCCGTTCCGCTGACCAACGTGTTCCGCGAGGACGTGGTGCGTCCCAGCCTCGGTCAGCAGCAGGCGCTCGCGGGCGCCCCCGCCGCCGAGGACGGCCGCTTCCGCGTGCCGCGCATCCTTGGGGAAGAAGCATGAGCCTGATCCGCAGCACCGCCGCCGAGCTGGCGGCGAAGATCGCGAGCCGCGAGGTCTCGGCCGTCGAGGTCGCGCAGGCGCACCTGGACCGCATCGCCGAGGTCGACGGCGCGGTGAACGCGTTCCTGCACGTCGACACCGAGGGCGCGCTGGCCGCGGCCAAGAAGGTGGACGACGACCTGGCCGCCGGGCACGCCCCGGTGAGCCCGCTCGCGGGCGTGCCGCTGGCGCTGAAGGACGTCTTCGCCACCGAGGGCGTGCCCACGACGTGCGGCTCCAAGATCCTCGAAGGCTGGGTCCCGCCCTACGACGCCACGGTCACCCGCCGCCTGCGCGAGGCCGGCGTCGTGATCCTCGGCAAGACCAACATGGACGAGTTCGCGATGGGCTCCTCCACCGAGAACTCGGCCTACGGCCCGACCCGCAACCCGTGGGACCTGGACCGCATCCCGGGCGGCTCGGGCGGCGGCTCGTCGGCGAGCCTCGCGGCGTTCGAGGCGCCGCTGGCGATCGGCACCGACACCGGCGGCTCGATCCGCCAGCCCGGCGCGGTCACCGGCACCGTCGGCGTGAAGCCGACCTACGGCGGTGTCTCCCGCTACGGCCTGGTCGCCTTCTCCAGCTCCCTGGACCAGGGCGGCCCGTGCGCTCGGACGGTGCTGGACGCCGCGCTGCTGCACGAGGTCATCGGCGGCTACGACCCGCTGGACTCCACCTCCATCGACGCCCCCGTGCCGCCGGTGGTCGCCGCGGCCCGCGAGGGCGCGAACGGAGACCTGACCGGCGTGAAGGTCGGCGTGGTCACCCAGTTCAGCGGCGACGGCTACCAGCCGGGCGTGCTGCGGTCGTTCGAGGCCGCGGTGGCGCAGCTCAAGCAGCTGGGCGCGGAGATCGTCGAGGTGTCCTGCCCGAGCTTCGACTACGCGCTGCCCGCCTACTACCTGATCGCGCCGAGCGAGGCGTCCTCGAACCTGGCCCGGTTCGACGCGATGCGCTACGGCCTGCGGGTGGGCGACGACTCGACGCGCAGCGCCGAGGAGGTCATGTCGCTGACCCGCGAGGCCGGGTTCGGCGCGGAGGTCAAGCGGCGCATCATGATCGGCACCTACGCACTGTCGTCGGGCTACTACGACGCCTACTACGGCTCGGCGCAGAAGGTGCGGACGCTGATCACCCGCGACTTCGAGCAGGCCTTCGCGTCGGTGGACGTGCTGGTCTCGCCGACCACGCCGACCACGGCGTTCCGCATCGGCGAGCGCGCGAACGACCCGATGGCGATGTACAAGGCCGACCTGTGCACGATCCCGGCGAACCTCGCCGGCACGCCGGCGATGTCCGTCCCGAGTGGACTGTCCGACGAGGACGGCCTGCCGGTGGGCCTGCAGATCATGGCCCCGGCGTTGCAGGAGCACCGGATGTACCGGGTGGCGGCGGCCTACGAGGCGGCCCGCGGCACGGTCTACGGCGAGGTCCCGGAACTGGCGGTGGCGCGGTGAGGAAGGCACGTGGCGCGTTCGCGCTGCTCGGTGCGGCGGGCGCGGCGACCAGCGCGTTCTCGACGCTGAAGGCCGCGCGCGGCAAGAACGACAAGCTCGCGCTGGCCAACGCGGTCGCGAGCATCCTGGTGGCGATCACCGGCGCGGCGCTGGCCGTGCGCAACATGCGGAGGGGCGGCGACCGATGACGTCGGTGGACGAACTGATGGACTACGCCGAGGTCATCGAGCGCTTCGACCCGGTGCTCGGCCTGGAAGTGCACGTCGAGCTGCACACCAACACCAAGATGTTCTGCGGCTGCGCCAACCTGTTCGGCGGCGAGCCCAACACGCACGTCTGCCCGACGTGCCTGGGCCTGCCCGGGTCGCTGCCGGTGGTCAACGGCAAGGCCGTCGAGTCGGCCATCCGCATCGGCCTCGCGCTCAACTGCGAGATCGCCGAGTGGTGCCGGTTCGCCCGGAAGAACTACTTCTACCCGGACATGCCGAAGAACTTCCAGACCTCGCAGTACGACGAGCCGATCGCCTTCAACGGCTGGCTCGACGTGACGCTGGACGACGGCGAGGTCGTGCGGGTGGAGATCGAGCGCGCCCACATGGAGGAGGACACCGGCAAGTCGCTGCACGTGGGCGGCGCGACGGGCCGCATCCACGGCGCGGAGCACTCGCTGCTGGACTACAACCGGGCGGGCGTGCCGCTGATCGAGATCGTCACCAAGCCGATCACGGGCACCGGCGAGCGCGCGCCCGAGGTGGCCCGCGCCTACGTCACCGCGCTGCGGGACCTGTTGAAGGCGCTGGACGTCTCCGACGTGCGCATGGACCAGGGTTCGCTGCGCTGCGACGCGAACGTGTCGCTGATGCCGAAGGGCGCCGCCGAGTTCGGCACCCGCACCGAGACCAAGAACGTCAACTCGCTGCGCAGCGTCGAGCGCGCCGTGCGGTTCGAGATGACGCGGCAGGCCGCGGTGCTGGTGGGCGGTGGCAAGGTCACCCAGGAGACCCGGCACTTCGACGAGTCGACCGGCTCCACGTCGTCGGGCCGCACCAAGGAGACCGCCGAGGACTACCGGTACTTCCCGGAGCCCGACCTGGTCCCGATCGCGCCGTCCCGCGAGTGGGTCGAACAGCTGCGCGGCACGCTGCCCGAGCTGCCGTGGGAACGCCGCAAGCGCATCCAGACCGAGTGGAGCCTGACCGACGCCGAGCTGCGCGACCTGGTCAACGCGGGCGCGGTGGACCTGGTGGCGGCGACGGTGGACGCGGGCGCGACGCCCGCCGAGGCCCGCTCGTGGTGGGTGGCCTACCTGACCAAGGAGGCCAACGCGCGCGGCGTCGAGCTGGGCGAGCTGGCCATCACGCCGGCGCAGATCGCCCGGGTCGTCGCCCTGGTGAACGCCGGTGAGCTGACCAACAAGCTCGCCCGCGAGGTCGTCACCGGCGTGCTGGCCGGCGAGGGCGAGCCGGAGGCGGTCATCGAGGCCCGCGGGCTGAAGGTGGTCTCCGACGACTCGGCGCTGGAGAAGGCCGTGGACGAGGCGCTGGCCGCGCAGCCCGACGTGGCGGCGAAGATCCGCGACGGCAAGGTCGCGGCGGCGGGCGCCATCGTCGGCGCGGTCATGAAGGCGACGAAGGGGCAGGCCGACGCGAAGAAGGTCCGGGACCTGATCATCGCCCGCTGCTCGTAAGCACGTCCCCCGTCCCGTGGGCCCGGTCGCTTCGCGCGGCCGGGCCCGCGCGCGTCTACGGAACGCGCCGGTTCTGTGAACGTGATCATCGGCACCGTCGGAGTGCGTATCTGAGGGCCGGTCCGCCGTTCTCATAGGGCGAGCCCCGCGAATGCGGTGGCGATCCGTGACGAGAGGGGTGCCGACGGTGGCTATTCCACGTGGCCGATCTGCGCGAATGTCCTCTTATTGCGGGTCCCGACACACCATCGCTGTGTCAACACGTTCCCCCATTCGAGTGGTAACGTCCCTTGAAACGCCTCTTTCGTGCTGGTCAGGGCCTCCTGCTATCCGGGAAGTGATTGCTCAGCGTGAATTTCCCCCGCACAGGTGCGTCCGTCTGTGTCAGGCTTGAGCCGTTCGGTTGGCGGGGGGCCGCCGAAATGATCGAAAACACCCGATGAACTTCCCCCGATTCAGGGGCCCGTTGTAGGGGAGGACAACACATGACCGCCGGAACCAACCGCAAGCGCGTCGCCGAAGTCGAGGGCGCGGACCTGGCCGACGAGTCGGCCGTCACCCTCACCGCCGCGACGACCGGGACGAAGCCCGCCGGCGACAAGGCGAAGGACAAGGCGAAGGCCAAGCCCGGCAAGAAGCGCTCGGGCGGCGGCTCGGGTGCCGAGGGCGGCCCCTACGCGACCCACTCGGTGCCGGTGACCGACCCGGAGCAGCAGACCGAGCCCGAGCGGACCGAAGAGGAGCCGCAGCCGGTCGGCCCCGAGGGCGGACCGTACGCGACGCACTAGTCCCGGCCACCACCCCGAAGTGGGTAGCACCGGGACGCCGTTCCGCCCACCGGCCGACAAAGCACCGACCGGTGGGCAGAATGGCGCGCTCCGTTGTGCTCTCATATGAACGTGCCCGCCACGCCACCCGCACCCCGACGGCGCGGTGCCAGCCGGAAGATCGATCCCGCGGAGGCCGTGACCCGGGCCCGCGAGTTCCACCAGTTGGCGAAGACGGCGGCCAACGCCGCCCGACCCGTGCGAGCCATCAAGCACCTCCACCGCGCGTTGGCGCTGCTCGAAGTGCCTGGTGTCGATCCCGTAGCACGCCTCGAAGTGCGTGCCAGAGTCCTGTTCACCCTGTCCTACTGCCTCGCCGAGACCGGCTCCCTGGACGACGGGCTGAGCCAGCTGGAGGTCGCCCGCGCCGAGCTGGCCGACCTGCCGGACGTGGAGCTGCGCGAGGAACTGGTCAGCCTCCTCAACGGCACCCAGGCGGTGCTGCTGTTCCGCGTCGGCCGGATCGAGGAGGGCATCTCCTACGTCGACCTCGACATCGCGCACCACGAGCGCCGGCTGGCCGCGGGCGACGGGTCCGCCGTGCCGTCCCTGACCATCACGCTGGCCAACCGGGGCACCGCCTACGGGGAGATCGACCAGCCCGACGCCGCGGCGCGCGACCTCTACCGCGTCGTGGAGCTGTGCCGGGAGCACGGTCACCCGATCCAGGGCGCTCGGGCCACCCACGCGCTGGGCAACGTGTTGCGTCGCGCCGGGGACATCCCCGGCGCGTTGCGCCGGTACGCCGAAGCCAACCGGGTCTTCCAGGAGCTCGAACCCGGGCTGTTGCTGCGCCTGCGCATCGACCAGTCCGAGGCCCTGATCAGCGTGGGTCTGGCCGACGAGGCCGGTCGCCTGCTCGACGAGGTGTTGCCGGACCTGCGCAGGCAGAAGGTCGGGCAGGACGTCGCCGAGGCCGAGTTGTACCGGGCGGCGGCGGCGTTGCTCGACGGGGACCTCGGGTTGGCCAAGCGGATGGCCGGGTCGGCGCAGCGGCGGTTGGTCCGGCGGGGCAGTCCCGGGTGGGCGGCCGTGGCCGCGTTGATCGCCTTGCGGGTGGACGCCACCAAGGCGTTGGAGTCCCGTCGGCCGTCGGGGGAGGTCGTCGCGCGGGCGATGGAGCTGGCCACCGAGCTGGCCGCGCGCCGCCTGTACGACCAGGCCGCGTTCGCGCAGATCCTCGCCGCCCGGCTGGAGGTGCGGCGCGGCGACCCGGCGCGGGCCGAGCGGCTGTTGCGCAGCGTCCCCAAGTCGCGGCGGATCGAGCCGATCGACCACCGGATGGTGCTGCGGCTGTGCCGGGCGGAGATCGCGTTGGCGCGTGGCAACCGGCGGGTCGCGCTGGCGCAGGCCAAGGCCGGGCTGGCCGAGCTGGGTCAGCTGCGGGACAAGCTCGGCGGGCTCGAACTGGTGTCCGGGGCCGCCCTGCACGGCCGGGAGCTGGGTGAGCTGGCCGTGCGGCTGGTGCTGGAGGAGGGCGACTCGTCGGCCAGCGCCAAGCGGCTGTTCACCTGGCTGGAGCGCACCCGCGCGCAGATGTACCGGTACGACCCCGTCGAGTCCACTTTGGACTCCGAACTGGGTGAGCGGATCACCGAGGTGCGCCGGCTGAGCCGCTCGCTGCTGCTGGCCCGCCTGGACGGCGCGCCGACGGCCGCGCTGGAGGCCCGGCTGGCCGCCAGCCAGCGGTCCGCGATGCGCCTGGGGTGGAGCGCCAGCCCGTGGGGCACGCCGCGTCCGGTCGCCACGCCGGCCGAGGTGATGGAACGCCTCGACGGCCGCGCCATGGTGAGCTTCGCGGCCTCCGGCGACGAGCTGATCGCCCTCACCCTGGCCGGCGGCCGGGTCCGCATGGTGCGGCTGGGTTCGGCGGCGCAGGCCACCGAGTGCGCGCGCCGGCTGCACGCCGACCTCAACGCCCTCGCCCCCGACCTGCTGCCGCCGCCGCTGCGCGAGGTGATCGGCGCGTCCGCCCGCCGCGAGGCCGAGAAGCTGGACCGGATGCTGCTGCGCCCGCTGGCCGGCGTGCTCGGCGACCGGGAGCTGGTGGTCGTGCCGACCGGCGCGCTGCACGTCGTGCCGTGGGGTGTGCTGCCGACGTGCGCGGGCCGGCCCGTGGTGGCCGCGCCGTCGGCGACGTCGTGGCTGGGCGCGACCCGGCGGGACCGCGAGGCCGCGGCCGGCGTGCTGCTGGTGCGCGGACCCGGGTTGCAGGCGGCGCAGGCCGAGATCGACCGGCTCGCGGGCTACCACGTCGACGCGAAGCTGCTCGGCGTCACCGACGCCCGCGTGAGCACGGTGCTGGAGGCGCTGGACGGCGTCGGCATCGCGCACATCGCCGCGCACGGCGAGCACGAGTCGGAGAACGCCCTGTTCTCCCGGCTGGAACTGGTCGACGGCGCGTTGTTCGCCCACGAGGTCGGCCGGGTCCGCCGCCCGCCGCACCAGGTCGTGCTGGCCGCGTGCGAACTCGCGCTCAACCGCGTGCGGCCCGGCGACGAGCCGCTGGGATTCGCGGGCGCGCTGCTCGCGGGCGGCGCGCGCACGGTGATCGCGGCGTCGAGCAAGGTCGGCGACCAGCCCTCCGCCGAGGCGATGGCGGACTTCCACGCCGGCCTCGCGACGGGCCGGTCCCCGGCCGTGGCGTTGGCCGAGGCGGTCGCGGCGGACCCGTTCCGGCGGCCGTTCGTGTGCCTCGGGTCCGGTTGACGCCCTGATCTGTTGACCGCGCCCCACCGGAACCACTAGTGAGATGAGGTGGTCCGGTGAACGGAGGGCGCACGGATGCGGTCGACACTGCTCGCCTTGCTGTTGGTGGTGACCTCCGCGGCGCCGGTCCAGGCCGCGCCGGCCACCGGACGCGCCGCGGAACCGGGCAACGGCCCGGAGCGCAACGAGGTCGCCGCCGTCGACCCGCCGCTGTTCGCCGCCGCGCGCGGCGACAACCGGCCCGAGGTCGCGCAGGGCTACCCGCGCCGCACGCTGCTGCGGGTCTACCCCGAGGACGCCGGTGACCGGGCGGCCAAGCTCGGCCTCGCCACCTACCACTCGCTCGCGCCGCGCCTCAACGACCTCCAGCGGCGCAGCGACCGCGTGTCGGTCGAGGTCGTCGGCCAGTCCACCGCGGGCCGCGACCTGTACCTGGTGACGCTGACCGCGCCCGAGACGCCCCGCGAGACCCGCCGGCAGGAGGCGTGGCGCTCGCGGATCGCGGACGACCCGGTGGCCGCGCGGCGGGACCCGTTGCTGCGCAACGCCTACAAGGCCCCGGTGTGGATCAACGCGAACATCCACGGTGACGAGTGGGAGGGCACCGACGGCGCGTTGCGGGTGATCGAGGACCTGGCGACGACGTCCGACCCGGCGAAGCTGGACCTGTTGCGCCGCAGCCGGGTGCACGTGAACCTCACGGCGAACCCGGACGGCCGCGTCGCCGGCACCCGCGCCAACGCCGCGGGCTTCGACCTGAACCGCGACTTCGTCACCGCTTCGCAGCCGGAGACCCGGGCCATGCGGGACGTGGTGAAGCGCGTCCAGCCGCTGGTGGTGCTCGACGAGCACGGGTACGTGACCAACACGCTCATCGAGCCCACCACCCCGCCGCACGGCCAGAACTACGACTTCGACCTCTACATCAAGCACGGTTACGCGGGCGGCCTGCGCATGGAGGCGGCCGTCGCGGCACTCGGTCACCCGGAGACGGCGAAGCCGGAGATCCCGTTCCGCGACTACGAACCCGGCGTCTGGGACGGCTGGGCCCCGATCTACACCGCGCAGTACGCGATGTTCCACGGCGCGGTGGCTTACACGATCGAGGTGCCCATGCGGGTCAACCGGGCCGACTACACGACGCTGCCGGTGGAGGAGCTGCGCCGGCGGTCCCGGATCAACACCGACGTGGTCGAGGCGACCGTCCGCGGCGCCTTGGCCTACGTGCGAGAGCATCGGAGTGCGTTGGTGGACAACCAGATCGAGATCTTCCGGCGCGGCGACGCCGGCGAACCGCAGCGCCCGGTCCCGGACGGCTACGTGCCCGGCTTCGGCCCGGAGGACCGTTACACGACGGAGTTCCCGCGCGCCTACGTGATCCCGGTGGGGTCGGGGCAGCGTTCCGGTCCGGCCGCGGCCCGGCTGGTGGACCACCTGGTGGCCAACGACGTGCGCGTGTCGCGTGCGGACCGGCCGTTCGTGCTGGGCGGGCGGTCTTATCCGACCGGTTCGTACGTGGTGGACATGCACCAGCCGAAGCGCGCGCTGGCCAACGTGATGCTGGAAGCGGGCCGCGACCTGTCCGGTGACGTGCCGGTCATGTACGACATCTCCGGCTGGAGCCACCGGTTGCTGTGGGGCGCGTCGGTGGACGTGGTGCGTTCGGGCCGGTTGGACGTGCCCGCGCGGGACGTGGTGGCGGCGTCGCCGACGGGGTCCGTGGACGTCGCGCCGGGCCGGGACCTGGCGTTGAGGTTGGCCGACGGCAAGGACGCGGCGGCGGTGAACGACCTGCTGGCGCGCGGGATCGAGGTGCGGCGGCAGGGTGGTGGGGTGTTCGTCGTGCCGGCGTCGGCGCGGGCGTTGGCGGTGGAGGTGTCCGACCGGTACGGCGTCCGGTTCACCGAGGGTGCGGCCGGCGGGGTGGTCGTGCGGCGGCCCGTGATCGCGGCGGCGGTGGCGTCGGATGAGTTGAAAGCGTTGCGGGACATGGGGTTCGAGGTGCGGCCCGTGTCCAACGCCGTGTTGGACGGCGGGTTCGACTTCAGCCGGGTGGACGTGCTGTTCGTGTCGTCGGGGTTGCGGTATTCGGCTTTGGGGGCTCCGGCGCGGGCGGCTGTGGACGGGTTCCTGGCGCGTGGTGGTTTGGTGACGCGCGGGGCCACCGGGGCGCGGTTCAACGCCGAGGCAGGGGTGCTGGCTGCTCAGGCTGTCGCGGGGAAGGAGGACGCGAACGGGGTTGTGGCCGTGGTCGACGGGGACGGGCAGGCCGGCCACTCGTTCGTTTATGCGCCCCAGTGGTTCGTGGGGTTGGGGGATGGGGTGGTGGTGGAGCAGCGGTACGCCGGGTCGGTCTCGGGCGTTGGGTCGGTTTTGGGCGCTGGTTTGGGCGCTGGGTCGGTTTCGGGCGCTCAGCCGGTTTTGGGCGCTGGGTCGGTTTTGGTCGCCGGGCACTGGACCGCTCGGGCTGACGGGTCGGGTGGGCAGGAGGCGGCTGTTGGGCAGGCGGCGGTGGTGTCGGGGGTTTCGGGGCGGGGTGGGAGGGCTGTGTTGTTCGGGACGGAGCCCTTGTTCCGGGATCACCCCAAGGGGCTGTACTGGCAGGTCGCCGATGCCGTCTTCTCTTGCTTGCCGGCGCTTGTTTGATGCGCTGATGCGCTGGCGCGCTCTACAACGAACGCGCGAGCGCTCTCAAGATCAAAAGCGAAGGGCTGAAAGCGAAAAGCGGCGCTCGCCGCGCGGCAGGCCCCCGGGGGTGGAAGGGCGTCGGTTCGTTCCCCGTACGGCCTGCCGGAGGCAACCACCCTTTGGGGTT
>NZ_JBEZBW010000159.1:0-13218 GCF_040647305.1 Saccharothrix sp. NPDC042600
CCGGCGCGGGCGGCGCGGCGCGGGTTGGCGCGGGCCGGCCCGAGGTGGCGCTCGATGGCGGCGCGAGGTAGCGGGCGGCGGGGTGCTGAGGGGCGCGGGTGGTCAGCTTGCGGCGAGGTCCAGGTAGGGGCCGAACTCCCGGGCGCCGACCAGGCGGCCCAGCTTGCGGTATTCGCGGGCCACCGCGCCGACCACCTCCGCCATGCCCACCGCCCGCCCGGCCTCGGCGGCCAGGTAGGCGGCGGTCACCGCGGCCGAGCGGATGTGGCCGCCCGCCAGTTCGAACGCCCCCGCCAGGAAGTCCAGGTCCACGTCCGTCCGCGGCACGGACGTGCCCAGGCACTTGTCCCACAACGCCCGCCGCAGGTCCTCGTCGGGCACCGGGAAGTCCACCACCACGTCCAGCCGGCGCGTGAAAGCCTCGTCCAGGTTGGCCCGCAGGTTCGTCGCCAGCACGGCGATGCCGTCGAAGGTCTCCATGCGCTGCAACAGGTAAGCGCTCTCGATGTTGGCGTACCGGTCGTGCGCGTCGCGCACCTCCGACCGCTTGCCGAAGATCGCGTCCGCCTCGTCGAACAGCAGCACCCCGTTGACCCCCGCCGCCTCGGTGAAGATCCGTTCCAGGTTCTTCTCCGTCTCGCCGACGTACTTGTCCACCACCGTCGCCAGGTTCACCGTGTAGAGGTCCAGCCCCAGCGACGCCGCGATCACCTCGGCCGACATCGTCTTGCCGGTCCCCGAGTCGCCCGCGAACAACCCCGTCACGCCCCGGCCGCGCCCGCCGCCGGGCCGCATCCGCCACTCGTCGATCACCCGGCCGCGGTGCTTCGCGCGCGCCGCGAGTTCCTGCAACAGGCCCACGACGCCCGCGGGCAGCACCAGGTCGTCCCAGGTCACGGCGGGTTCGATGCGGCGGGCCAGGCGTTGCAGGCCGGCGGCGTTCTGGCCGCGCGCCCCCGCCCGCAGGTGCTCCACGGTGACGACACCGCCGTCCACCAGCGCCGACACCGAGGCGGCCTGGGCCGCCCGCGCGATCTGCTGCGGGCCCAGCACGAAGTGCGCCGTCGCGGACGCCGGGTCCACGTCGGGCGCGAGCCGGCCCGCCAACCGCTCCCGCCACAGCTGCGCCCGCGCGCCCACCGGCAACGCCACCGCGTCGTCCACCATCGGCGGCTCGACGCTCCACTGTGGATTCCAGATCTCCGGCCCGTAGACCAGCAACGGCACCGACGGGTGGCTCAAGGCCCGCAGCGGCGGCTCCTCCTCGACCGGTCCGAGCACCACGCCGGCCCCGCGCAGCACCGCCTCCCGCAGGACCGCCCCGGTCAGGTCCGCGTGGTCGGGCTCGGCCCGCAACCGCGCGGCGTCGACGTCCAGCACCTCGAACCCGGCGTGCCGCAACGCCGCGGCGGCCACCTCCGCCGCACCGCCACCGGGCCGCTCCCGCAGGTAGGCCAAGCGGAGCCCGGCCCGCAGCCCCCGCACCAGCCGCCCGACGTCGGCCACCACCGCCGGCTCGGCCACGACCCGCGCCACCCCGGTCAACGCCGAGTCCGGCCGGTCGTCGCCCAACAGGTGGTTGACCACCCGGTCGGGCACCCGCAACGACCGTGACAGGAACGGCCGCTCCCGGTCCTCCACCACCAGCAACCCGGCGGCCGGCAGCGGTGCGGCCGGGTCCAGCCGCGACCGGCCCGCCGCGGCGGCCTCCGGCAGCCCGCACAGCCGCAGCGCCAGCCCGGCCGTCGCCCGCCGGCGCGTCACGTCGTCGTTCAGGTACCCGTAGAACTGCTCGAACCGGCTGTCCACATCCGGCGCGAGCGCGACCAACAGCAATTCCACATCCACTGTGGACAACCCGGCGACCGTGGCCAACGCGCCGAGCCGCCCGGCGGTCGCCGTGGACTGGAATGGCACGAACGGTTCCCGCCGGGAAGCCAACAATGCCTCAATAGCCTCATCGGACAGATAAAGCCCGCGAAACGGGTCGTCCGGATTCGGGTCGGCTTGTCGGCGCGCCGCGACCGCATCCCGAATTCGCCGCTCCAGCGCCGCGAGCCGGGTGAACAGGTGCGGCAGGCTCCCGGCGTTCACGAGTGCCTGCGCGTGATGGCGGGCCGGTGCCGGACGGAGTCGCCGCCCATGTCCAGCCGGACCCCGTCCTCGACCGGCGGGCCGGCGGGGAAGACGCGCCCGGAGTCGACCGGCGCGGACACGACGACGTCCAGCGACGGCTTGAGCTCGCCGCCCAGCGCCGTCCAGACGTCGGCGAACGCCCGGTCCTCGGGCGGGGGCAGGGCGACGGTCATGGGCACCGGGAGCTCCAGCGCGGCCAGGCTGCCGGTGAGCAGGTCCGGCGGGACGGCCTCGTGCCGCAGGAACCCGACCAGCAGCTCCGACAGCAGGCGGTGCTCGTCCTCCGAGCGCTGCGTCCAGGCCGTGACCAGGTACGACAGCTTGATGTGCCGGGGCGGCAGCCGCCGCGCGACGACCTGGCCGTTCTCGTAGTCGTTGAGCAGACCACGCTGCCGCCGGCGCAGGTCCTCGCGGATGTCGTACAGGTACACGTTGACCGTGGGCGCGTTGCGCCGGGCGGCCCAGTCCTTGGTGGGCGCGTCGAACGCGACCTCCACGTCGGTGCCGCGCAGGGCGTCGTCCCGGACCATGCGCCGCAGAGCCTCGTCCACCTCGTGGATCACGGTCCCACTGTGGGTGCGGCGCACGCCGGGCGGCACCGACGCCCCGACGGACCTGCGGGCAGACCTGCCTGCCCCCGAGGGCAGCGCGCGACCGGGCTTTCATGATCGTTCCATCCCGAAAAACCGTTGCATTGAGCAGCACCGCAATTCGGCGGATTTGCGCGGGCGTTGCGTTTCCCGCGATTGCTGCTAACCTTCCGCACCAATTGAGATCCGTGGTGGGGGCACGGGTCGGTCGCGAGTTCGACTCACGCCTTGACCCGGAGGGCACGCGAGCATGGCCAACGGCCGATTAGTCGGATTGTCCGCCGCCGGAGTGGCGGTCCTGGCGGTGGGCATGGTGGTGGGCACGCAGCTCGTGCCCGAACCGGCCACCGTCGCGTCGTCGGTGGAGACGTCGTCCAGCCGGACCACCACCACGACCACCACGTACTCCCCCGACCCGAACGCGTTCTGGCTGGCCGACCGCACGCCGGCGGCGAGCACGTCGGTGGACGACCGCTACGACAAGGGCCCGTGGACCGCCGGCACCGCCAACCTGCGCGGCAACACCCGGTACAAGGCCTGGTCCGCCACCGGCGCGTGGTGCGGGACCGCGCAGTTGCAGTTCACGCTCGACGGCCAGTTCAGGCGGCTCACCGCCCAGGTCGGCATCGCGGCCAACTCCGAGGTCACCAAGCCGCTGGACTTCTTCCTGGTGGTCGACGGCAACCGGGTCGCGGAGTACCAGACGGTCGGGGGAGCGCCGCAGCCGGTGGACGTGTCGATCGCGGGGGCGCGCACGCTCACCATCGGGGTGGAGCCGCCCGAAGGCGACTCCACCCGGTGCCCCGGTCCCGAGCGGATCGCGGTGTGGGCCGAAGCCCGCCTCATCCCCGCCCGGTGACCGGGTCGGTCTCACTGGTAGCAGGGCTTCTCGAACTTGTAGTCCTTGGCCGTCCGGCCCACGAAGAAGTCCTCCACCAGGCTGACCCCGGTCGGCGCGGCGTCGTCCGGCTTGTAGATCAGGCTCTCCCGCACCACGCCGTCGTTCGGGCTGCCGGAGAACTTGCCGGCGCCCGAGGGCAGCATGCCCTCGTAGTCCACCGAGTCCAACTGCCGCACGGCGTTCAGCAGGCCCGCCCGGGTCAGGTCCTTGTTGGCCACCGCCTTCTGCAGCGCCGCCTTCAACGGGTAGGACCACACCCAGCCGGCCGTGTAGCCGTCGTTCGGGGTCACGCTCGGCAGGGCCTCGCGCAACGCCTTGTGGCCCACCGAGTCCGTCGCCCACGCCTTCCACGGCGCGGACTGGTAGTACAGGGCCTTGATCGCCGGCGCGGCCGGGGACTTGAGCAGGCCCGGGTTCCACGTCGGGGACGTGCCGATGAACCTGCCCTTGTAGCCGCGGGCCGCCGTCTGGCCGATGATCACCGCCGCGTCCGTCGGGCCGGTCGTGAGGATCACCAGGTCCGGCTTGCCGGACACGATGGCGTCGATCGCGCCGCCCTGGTTGTCCTGACCGGTCTGGGTGACCACGGAGGAGAACGTCGCGCCGCGCTTCTCCGCCGCGATCTTCGCGCCCGCCGCCGCGTCGTCGCCGTAGTCACCGGGCAGGTGCACGGCCATGACGCTCTTGGTGCCCAGCTTGTCCACCGCGTAGTCGACCGAGTTCATCGACTCCAGGCAGTAGTTCGTGCCGGACTCCAGCACGACCTCCTCGTGGCCCCACAACGACGTCCACGACGCGGGCACGCTGACCATCTGCGTGTTCTCCAGGTCGGGCAGGATCGCCGCGGTGGTCGGCGAGCCCAGGGTCTGCGCCAGGGCCAGGATCTTGCCCTTGATCTCCTGGTAGACCTGGTTGTGGATCTGCGGGTTGTACTTGTTGTCCTTGACGTGGGTGGTGACGTCGACGTCGTAGCCGCCGATGCCGCCCTGGTCGTTCACCCGCTTCCAGAACGCCTTCTGCGCGTCGGTGATCGGCACCGCCAACGTCTTGAACGGCCCCTCCGTCAGGTCCGAGATCGACCCGAGGTAGATGCAGCCCCGGTCGCTGTGGCCGGTCTGCGGGCACGGCTCGCTGGTCACGCCGAAGTCGACCTTGACCCCGCCCTTGCCCTCGGCCGGCGCCGCGCCGTCACCTCCCCGGCAGGCCACGGCGGTGAGTGCCAACGCCGAGAACAACACGAGCACCGCTCTGTGCCTCCGTGCGGACATCCGTTTCACCCTTTCAGTACGAGAAAGGCCAAGTGCGCCAGTAGTTGCGGACACGCACCCAAATCCCGAACAGGCCGCGTGGCTCGACGATGAGGAAGACCACGACCAGCAGCCCGTACAGGACCGCTTCGACCTGGAACACCGTGATCGCGCCCGTCGCATCGGAGCTGATGAACGGCAGCACCGTGGGCAGTTCCCGGGTGATGCGCGGCAGCAGCGTGATGAACAGGGCGCCCATGACCGCCCCCGAGATGGTGCCCGCACCGCCGATGAGGACCATCGCGATGTACTGCACCGACAACAGCAGGTTGAACGAACCGGGGTCGAAGAACCCGTTGACCACGAACAGCAGCGCGCCCGCGACCCCGGCGTAGAAGGAGGAGATGGCGAACGCCAGCACCTTGTACTTGGTCAGGTCCACGCCGATGACCGCCGCGGCCAGGTCCCGGTCCCGGACCGCGGCGAACGCCCGCCCGATCCGCGACCGCACCAGGTTGCGCGCGAGCACGCCGAAGATCACCAGCAGGACGAACATCAGCAGGTAGAGCTGTTGCGGACCGGTGAAGAACTCGCTGGGCCGGTCCAGCCGCACGCCGAACACCTCGGGCACCGCCGCGGGCCGGCCCACGCCGGGGCCGCCGGTCAGGGCGTCCCACTCGCGGAAGACGTGCTCGCCCAGGAAGACCAGCCCCAGCGTGACGATCGCCAGGTACAGGCCCCGCAACCGGACCGCCAGCGGCGCGACGACCACGCCGAACAACGCCGCGACCAGGCCCGACGCCAACAACCACACCGGCAGCGAGGTCACGCCGAAGCCCAGCACGCGCCCGTCCGGGTCGCCGGACAGCGCCGCGCCCGTGTACGCGCCGATCGCCAGGAAGAACGCGTGCCCCAACGACACCTGGCCCGCGTAGCCGGTGACGATGTTGAGCCCGATCGCCCCGATCGCCGCGACGAACCCGGTGGCCAGCAACATCAACAGGTCGTCGGTGACGGCGAACGGCATGATCAGCGCGAACACCACCAGCGCCCCGGTCCACGCCCGCTTCGGGCGCGTGTTGAGGAACGCCATGTCCTGCGCATAAGAGGTGTAGAGCTCGGGACGACCCTTCACAGCCGCTCCACCTCCTTGCTGCCGAACAACCCGTAGGGCCGCACGAGGAGCACGACCAGCATCAGCGCGTACGGCGCCACCAGGGCGAAGTTGGGTCCGAGCCAGGGCGCCACGTCTCCTTGGTAGGTGCCGACCAGCGACTCCACGACGCCCACGGCCAACCCGCCGGCGACCGCGCCGCCCAGCGAGTCCAGGCCGCCGAGGATGATGGCGGGCAGCGCTTTCAGCGCGATGATCCACAACTGCTGGTCCACGCCCGCGCCGGTCGCGACGAACACGCCGGCCAGCGCCGCGAGCCCGCCCGCGATCGCCCACGACAGCGCGAACACCGACCCGACCGAGATGCCCTGCGCCATCGCGACCTCCTGGTCGTAGGCGACCGCGCGCATGGCGAGCCCGACCCGGGAGAACCGGAAGAACGCGAACAGCACGGCCACCACGACCCCGGTGGTCCCGAACATCACCAGGTACCGCTCCTGCACCTCGACGCCGAGGAACGAGACGGTGTTCAGGCCCCACGGGTCGCCGACCTGCCGCACGTCCAGGCCGATGAACGCGTTGGTCACCACCCGCACCACCACGTCCACGCCGATGGTGATGATCGCGACGACGAACACCGGCTTGCCGATCATGGGCCGCAGCACGGTCCGCTCGACGCCCAGCGCCAGCACGGCGATCAGCACCGCCGCGATCGGCACGGCCACGAAGAACCCGACGTCGGCGGCCAGGTAGCTGACCAGCACCGCGCCGGCCAGCATGAACGCCGGCTGCGCGAAGCTGATCACCCGCGTGGACTTGTAGATGATCACGAAACCGAGGGCCAGCAACGCGTAGATCGACCCCGTGCCCAGGCCGCGGATGAGGCTCTGGAGGAACTCGCTCATCGGGTGCCTCCCGAGTACATGTCGTCCACGAGGTCGCCGAACGCCTTGGCCAGCGCGGACCGCTTGACCTTCTGCGTGGCGGTCAGCTCGCCGTCCTCGTGGTCGAGTTCCTTGGGCAGCATCCGGAACTTCTTGACCTGCTCCACGGACGCGAACTTCTCGTTGACCTTGGTGACGATCCCCTGCACCAGTTCCTTCACCTCCGCCTTCTCCGACAGGTCCCGGTAGGTGGTGTAGGCGATCTTGCGGTCGCGGGCCCAGTGGCCGACGGTGTCGTACTCGATGCCGATCAGCGCGACCAGGTACGCGCGCTGGTCGCCGAGGACGACGGCTTCCTTGATGTAGGGCGAGGTCTTGAGGGCGTTCTCGATCTCCGACGGGGCCACGTTCTTGCCGCCGGCGGTGATGATGATGTCCTTCATCCGGTCGGTGATCCGCACGTGCGTGCCGTCCACCCACTCGCCGACGTCGCCGGTGCGCAGCCAGCCGTCCCCGGTCAGCACGCGCCGGGTGGCGTCGTCGTCGCGCCAGTAGCCCTTGAACGTGCCCGGGTGGCGGGTCTGGATCTCGCCGTCCTCGCTGATCCGCAGCTCGACCGCGTCGTGCGGCTCGCCGACGGTGCCGACCTTGACCCGGCCGGGCCGGTTCGCGGTGGCGATCGCGGTGTTCTCGGTCATGCCGTAGACCTCGTGCATCGGCACGCCGATGCCCATGAAGAACTTGAGCACCTCGGGCGCGATCGGGGCGGCGCCCGACGCGGCGTAGCGGACCCGGCGCATGCCGATCCGCGTGCGCAGCGCCCGGTAGCAGAACACCCAGCCCGCGGCGTACTTCAGCCGCGTGGCCGCGGTGTGCTTCCCGCCGTTGCGCACCAGCTCCTCGCCGATCCGGTCGGCCACGCGCAGCCAGAACTTCGTCGTGACGCGCTTGAGCCAGGTCGCCGAGGACGCGCCGATGGTGACCGCCGCCAGCACCTTCTCCCAGATGCGGGGCACGCCGAACAGGATCGTCGGCTGCACCTCGCGCAGGTTGGGCTGCACGGTCTCGATCGACTCGGCGAAGTGCACCTGGATGCCCGCGGACGCGCTGAACCACGTCGTGAAGATCCGCTCGGCCACGTGGCACAGCGGCAGGTACGACAGGGTGACGTCCTTGGGCGAGGGCGGCGGCGAGGTGAACCCGCCGCCCTCCACCAGGGTCTCGATGGCGAACTCGACGTTGGCCACGGTGAGCATCGCGCCCTTGGGCGGCCCGGTCGTGCCGGAGGTGTAGATCAACGTCAGCACGTCGTCCGCCTCGACCCGCCGCATCCGCTGCTCGACGGCGTCGGGGTGGGCGGCGCGGTGCTCCGCGCCCAGGGCGAGGAACTCCTCCCACGACATCAGCTTCGGGTTGTCGTAGCGGTGCCGGATGCCGCGCGGCTCCAGGTAGACGATCTTCTCCAGGTCCGGCAGGGCGTCCAGCACGGCCAGCGCCTTGTCCACCTGCTCCTGGTCCTCGGCCACCAGCACCCGCGCGCCGGAGTGGGACAGCAGGTAGGCGACCTCGCCCGCCGGGTTGGTCGGGTACAGGCCCACGGTGACCGCGCGGACGGCGGTGGCGCCGACGTCGGCGTAGAGCCACTCGCGGCGGTTCTCGGAGTGGATCGCGACCCGGTCGCCGGGGTCCACGCCCAGGGCGAGCAGGGCGTGGCCGACGAGCTCGGCGGACGCCCAGTACTCCTTCCAGGTGACTTCCTGCCAGATCCCGAAGTCCTTGGCGCGCAACGCGACCGCGTCGGGGTTGGTGGCGGCTCGGTCCCGCACGCGGGAGGCGACGGTCTTCGTGGCGATCCCGGTGGCCGTCGTCATGCCGCACCTCCCACCGGCTCGCGGCTGAGAACCGTCGTCATGCCGCACCTCCCACCGGCTCGCGGCTGAGAACCGTCGTCATGCCGCACCTCCCACCGGCTCGCGGCTGAGAGCCGTCGTCATGCCGCACCTCCGACCGTCTTGTGCTGCTCGCCCAGGTAGGCGCGGACGACGTCGGGGTCGCGCTGCACCTCCGCGGGCGTGCCGGTGCGGATCGGCTTGCCGAAGTCCACCACCATGACCCGGTCGGCCAGCTCCATCACCAGCCCCATGTCGTGCTCGACCATGACCATCGCGATGCCCAGCTCGTCGCGGACGTCGAGGACGAACCGGGCCATGTCCTCGGTCTCCTCGACGTTCATGCCCGCCACCGGCTCGTCCAGCAGCAGCACCTTCGGCTCCATGGCCAGCGCCCGGCCCAGCTCCACGCGCTTCTGCACGCCGTAGGGCAGCAGCCCCACGGGCAGCCGCCGCCACTGCTCCAGCTCCAGGAAGTCGATCACCTCCTCGACCGCCTGCCGGTTGGCCAGCTCCTCGCGCCGCGCCCGGCCCAGCCAGGCGAACGCCGACAGCGCCCCGTAGCGCATGTGGTTGTGCCGGCCCAGCATCAGGTTGTCCACCACGGTCAGGTGGGCGAACAGCTCGATGTTCTGGAACGTCCGCGCCACGCCCAGGGCGGCGATCCGGTGCGGGCGCATCCCGAGCAGCTCCCGACCCTCGAACCGCACCGAGCCCTTCTGCGGCCGGTACACGCCGGACAGGACGTTGAAGATCGACGTCTTGCCGGCGCCGTTGGGACCGATGATCGCGAACAGCTCGCCCGCGCCGACGGTGAACGACACGCCGTCGACCGCCTTCACCCCGCTGAACGACAGTTCGACGCCTTCGACTTCGAGCACGTCGGCGCGGTTGTTCGCCGTGGTCACGACAACCACCGCTTCCGCCGCTTGTAGTGCTTGACGTCGCGGAACGACGAGGTCGTGCCCTCGGCGCGCAGGCCCAGGTAGAACTCGCGCACGTCCTCGTCGGCCAGCAGCGCGACGGCGGGCTTGTCCATCACGACCTTGCCGGTCTCCAGGACGTAGCCGTGGTCGGCGATGGACAGCGCCATCGTGGCGTTCTGCTCCACCAGCAGCACCGTGGTCCCCTGCTCGTTGATCTTGACGATGAGGTCGCGGATCTGTTGCACCATCAGCGGCGCGAGACCCAGGCTGGGCTCGTCGAGCAGCAGGTAGCGCGGCTCGGACATCAGCGCCCGGCCGATCGACAGCATCTGCTGCTCGCCACCGGACAGGTAGCCCGCGCTCTGCCTGCGCCGCTCCTTGAGCCGCGGGAACAGCGCGTACATCCGCTCCAGGTTCTGCTTGAGCGAGCGGGGTCGCGCGTGGCCGCCGATCCGCAGGTTCTCCTCCACGGTCAGCTCGGCCAGGATGCGGCGTCCCTCCAGCGCCTGCTTCACGCCCAGTGCCGCGATCCGGGCCGGTGAGGACCGGTGGATCGGCTTGCCGTCCAACGTGACAGAGCCTCGGGTCACCTTCCCGTCGTGCACGTCGAGCAGGCCCGAGAAGGCCCGCAGCAAGGTGGTCTTCCCGGCGCCGTTGGCGCCGAGCAACGCGACGATCCGCCCTTCGGGGATGCGCAGGCTCACGCCGCGCAACACCAGCATCACGTCGTCGTAGACCACCTCAAGGTTGTTCGCCTCCAGCACCGGCGCCTCCGGGTGGGTGTCGGGGAGGCGAACAGTATGACTCCGGTCACTCATTTCCTACCACTGTTCGCAAACCGTGATGTTCGGGCGGTTCGTCCTTGTTCGGCTTTCACGATTCTGATGCGCAGTCCTGTGTGGACGGGGGTGTAGGCGGGTCACGGCCCGGGTATGCCGCAGCCATGGACAGGGCGGTCGAGCTACGGATGGCGGCGCTACCGGCCAGCCTGTCCACCATCCGCGCGGTCGCGGGCGCCATCGCCCGGTCCACCCCCTCGCTGGCGGTCGACCTCGTGGTGGCGGTGGACGAGGCGTGCACGACGCTGATCACCCGCGCCCGCGAGCACGCCGTCCTGGCCTGCCGGTTCGTCCGAGACGGTGATTCGGTTCGGTTCCGCGCACAGGTCCGCACCTCGGCCGTGACCGTCCCCGATCACCGGTCGTTGTACTGGCGGGTCGTCTCCGCTATGGCCGACACGGTGGCCACGTGGGTGGACGGCGACGGCCTGTTGCACGTCGAGCTGAGGTGCCGGGCATGAACGCCGTCGACTACCAGCCGCTGTTCGCCGAACTCGCGGCGACCCAGCGTGACGGTTCGCGCTACGCGCAACTGCGCGACCGGCTGGTGACCGAGCACCTGCCGCTGGCCCGGCACATCGCCGACCGGTTCGCCGAGCGCGGCGAGTCCGTGGAGGACCTGCGGCAGGTCGCGGCGCTGGGGCTGATCCACGCGGTGGACCGGTTCGACGCCTCCCGGGGGATCGACTTCCTGGCCTTCGCCGTGCCGACGATCACCGGCGAGGTGCGCCGGTACCTGCGCGACCAGGGCTGGGCGGTCCGGGTGCCGCGCCGGCTCAAGGAGCTGTGCACGTCGATCGACACCGCGCGGGTCGAGCTGGCCCGCCGCACCGGTCGCTCCCCCAAGCCGACCGAGGTCGCCCGCCACCTGGGCATCAGCGTGGACGAGGTCTACGAGGGCCTGCACGCGACCTCCGCCCACCACCTGCTGTCGCTGGACGCGCTGGACGACGAGGAGCTGGACGCCGACCGGCTGGGCTCGGACGACCCGGCCCTGGAGGTAGTGGAGCTGCAGCACGCGCTGGACCCGATGCTGCGCGGCCTGCCCCGGCGCGAGCGGCGGATCGTCGTGCTGCGCTTCTTCCGGAACATGACCCAGAGCCAGATCGCCGACTCGGTCGGGGTGTCGCAGATGCACGTGTCCAGGTTGTTGAGCCGTTCACTGGCCCGGCTGCGCACTCTGCTCGATGATGTGTGACGAGCGAGAGGGGTGGTCGCCGTGGCGAACCTGTCCTGGCCGCAACGGGCCGCGCTGGCGCTGGGCGTCGTGCTCCTCGCGTGGGGGGTGGTCGATCTCGTGGCGGGTCGGACCGTGCTCGGGCTGTTCCACGTGATCACCGGCGCGGCGGTGTTGATCGCCGCGTTCCGGGTGCGCGCGGAGCGTTTCGTGGGCACGTTCCTGGGCCTGGTGTTCCTGGTCGTCTTCGCGGTGGGCGCGGGCACGCCGGGCGGCCCGCTGGACGCGGGCATGATCGGCAACGGGGCGCACCTGGTGCTGGGCTTCGCGTCGGTCGGGTTGGCGGAGAGCTGCGTGTGGTGCGAGCAGAGGGCACGGCAACGGTTGCCCTGAGTCGCCGGCGGGTACCTCGACAGAGTGAGGTCAACCCGCAGGAGGACCGATGCGCACGACGCACTTCCAGGACGTCGTCGGGGCGGAGGGACCGTTTGTCTCCGTGTGTCTCGACGTGGGTGAACACGTTTCGTTGCGGTGGCGCGCCATGCGCGACCAGTTGGAGGCCGAGGGGGCGTTCGGTGATCTCCTGGACCTGATCGAGTCGGCCCTCGCGGACTCCGGGGGTTCGGTGGGGCGGGGCCTGGTGGCCGGGGACGGCCGGGTGCTGGTGGACCAGGCGTTGCCGATGGCCCCGTGCGGTTATGTGGCGCGGTTCGGCGCTCTGCCCTACGTGTTGCCGATGGTGGACTTGGCGGAGCCGTTGCTGCCGCACGTCGTCGTGCGGGTGGACGAGCACGGGGCGGACCTGCGCGGCGTGGACGCGGGCGGCCGTCCGGTGGCGGTGGCTTCGGTGGGTGCTCGCGAGCGCCGGCTGGACGCGGCCGAGCTGGCGGACGTGGCCCAAGAGGCGACCACCCTGGTGGACCGCCTCTCCGCGCCGCTGCTGGTGCTGGCCGGACCGCTGCCGGCGCGGCGGTCGGTGCGGGTGGCGTTGCCGGGCAAGTACCACCGGTTGGTCGTCGAGGTGGAGGGCGCACCGGACCGCGCGGTGCTGCACCTGGCGGGACGGGCGAACCAGGACGCGCGGCGGGCGGTGGTGCAGCGGTTCCGGGACGAGGTCACCGGGTTGACCGGGCGGGCGGTGCACGGGATCGACGCGGTGAGCGAGGCGTTGGCGGAGGGTCGGGTGGAGACGTTGTTGTTGACCGACCCGCTGGTCGGGTCCCGGTTGGCCGACGGGGGGCGGGCGGATGAGGTGCTGCCCTTGTTGGCTGTCGCTGGTGGGGCTGAGATCGTTTTGGTGGGTGGGGCTGTGCGGTTGCACGAGGATGTCGGCGCTTTGCTTTCTTCGGATGCTTCGAAGAGCTGAAAAGCGAAGAGCGAAGGCGAAGAGCGAAGAGCGGAGAGCGAAAGCGAAAAGATAAAAAGCGGCGCTCGCCGCGCGGCAGGCCCCCGGGGGTGGAAGGGCGTCGGTTCGTTCCCCGTACGGCCTGCCGGAGGCAACCACCCTTTGGGGTT
>NZ_JBEZBW010000160.1:0-13141 GCF_040647305.1 Saccharothrix sp. NPDC042600
TTGGCCCGACCCCCGAAAAGTGTGGTAGCCCTTCGGGCAGGTCATACGGTGGGGAACACGAAGGCCCCTTGTGGCTGGGAGCCCAAACCAAAAGCGCCGCTGCGCGGCGAAGAGCGGCGCTGCTGCGTGGAGAAGAGCGGCGCTGCTGCGCGGAGAAGAGGGCCGCCGCTGCGCGGTGAAGGCGGCGCGGTCGTGAGGAGGCGGGTGGCTGTTGCGGCGGGTGGGGTGGAGGGGGTGGGCTTGTGGGGTTGGCGTGGCCTTCGGCCCCCGTTGCCATGGTCGCACGGTGGTACGACGGTTTCTGCTGGCAATGAAAGGTTTTCGTGTCCGCAGTGGACGTGGTGGGTGAACACTCTCCGTGCGCCGGTAGCCTTCCGCGCGTGCCTGCCAAGCTTGAGGGCAAGGTCGCGACCGCCCCGCCTCGCCCCTCCCGCGTCCAGCCCGTCGCCGTGTCCGAGCTCGCCTCGACCGTGGACGCGCACCTCACCGCGCCCGATCGGGCGCACACCCCCGTTTCCGGGGTGACGTTGCGCGCCCAGCACGTCCAGGCCGGGGACCTGTTCGCCGCGTTGCCCGGGGCTCGGGCGCACGGTGCGGACTTCGCCGACCAAGCCGTCGCCCGGGGAGCGGTGGCGGTGTTGACCGACGAGGTCGGGGCGGCGAAGGTGCGGGGGGTGCCCGTGTTGGTGCACCCGGATCCGCGTGGGGTGTTGGGGGCGTTGGCCGCCCGCGTCTACGGCGAGCCCGCCACGAAGGTCGCGGTGTGGGGGGTCACCGGCACGTCCGGCAAGACCACCACCAGCTACATGGTCGAGTCCGCGTTGCGCGCCGCCGGGCGCACGACCGGGTTGATCGGCACGGTCGAGACGCGCATCGCCGGGGAGCGGCTGGACAGCGCGCTCACCACGCCCGAAGCGCCCGACCTGCACGCGCTGCTCGCCGTCATGGCCGAGCGCGGGGTCACCGACGTGACCATGGAGGTCTCCAGCCACGCCCTGCGCCTGGGGCGGGTCGGCGGGGTCGGGTTCGCGGTCGCCGGGTTCACCAACCTGTCGCAGGACCACCTCGACTTCCACCCCGACATGGAGGACTACTTCCAGACCAAGGCCCTGCTGTTCGACGGCCGCGCGCGGCGCGAAGTCGTGTGCGTGGACGGGGAGTGGGGGCGTCGGCTGGTCAAACCGGGCACCGTCACCGTGTCCACCACCGGCGAAGCCGACTGGACGGCCTCGGGCATCAGCGTGTCCGCGACCGGTGAGCAGCGGTTCACCGCGCACGGGCCGGACGGTCTGGAGTTCGACGTCGAGCTGCGGCTGCCGGGCGAGTTCAACGTCGCCAACGCGTTGCTGGCCACCGCGCTGCTGCACCTGCGGGGCGTTGACGTCGAGTCCATCGTGCGCGGCCTGGCGGAGGTCCAGGTCCCGGGCCGGATGCAGCGGGTGGACGAGGGGCAGGACTTCACCGCCGTCGTCGACTACTCGCACAAGCCGCAGGCCGTGGCGCTCGCGCTGGACGCCGTCCGGGCCCGTGCCACCGGCCGGATCATCACGGTGCTCGGCTGCGGCGGGGACCGGGACACCGCGAAGCGCCCGCTGATGGGCGAGGAGGCGGCTCGGCGCAGCGACGTGCTGATCGTCACCGACGACAACCCGCGCAGCGAGGACCCGGCCGCGATCCGGGCCGCGATGCTGGCGGGCGCCTTGACCGTGCCCGACGGCGACCGCGGCGAGGTGCTGGAGATCGGCGACCGCCGCGCGGCCATCGAGCACGCCGTGACCCTGGCCCGGCCCGGTGACGTGGTCGTGGTGGCGGGCAAGGGCCACGAGACCGGTCAGGAGGTGGCGGGCGTCGTGCACCCGTTCTCCGACGCCGACACCCTCGCGCACGCGATCAGAGAGGTCCGCCGGTGATCCCGCTCAGCCTGGCCGAGATCGCCGACGCCGTCGGCGGCACCCTGCACGGCACCGACGGGACGCCGGTGGTCACCGGCGCCGTCGAGTTCGACACCCGGAAGGTCGCGCCCGGCGGCCTGTTCCTGGCCCTGCCCGGCGAACGGGTCGACGGCCACGACTTCGCCGCCCAGGCCGTCGCCCGGGGCGCGGCGGGCGTCCTGGCCGGTCGCCCGGTGGACGGCGTCCCGACCGTCGTCGCACCCCCCGTCGAGACGGGGCACGGCAACGCCTACGTGCTGTCCGGGGACAAGGACGGCGCGGGCGCGGCGGTGCTGGCGGCCCTGGCCAAGCTCGCCCGCCACGTCGTGGACCGCCTCCCGGACCTCACCGTGATCGGCGTCACGGGCTCGTCCGGCAAGACCTCCACCAAGGACCTCATCGCTCAGGTGCTGGCCCCGCTCGGCCCGACCATCGCGCCGCCCGGGTCGTTCAACAACGAACTCGGCCACCCGTGGACGGTCCTGCGCGCCGACGAGTCCACCCGGTTCCTGGTGCTCGAACTGTCCGCGCGCGGTCGCGGGCACATCGCCGCGCTGTGCACGGTCGCCCCGCCCAAGGTCGGCGCGGTGCTCAACGTCGGCAGCGCCCACCTCGGCGAGTTCGGCTCCCGGGAGGGCATCGCGCAGGCCAAGGGCGAGCTGGTCGAGGCGCTCCCGGCCGACGGGATCGCGGTGCTCAACGCCGACGACCCGCTGGTCGCCGGCATGGCCCCCCGCACGGCGGCGAACGTCGTCCTGGTCGGCGAGCACCCCGACGCCGAGGTCCGCGCCGTGGACGTCGAGCTGGACGCCACCGCCCGCGCCGCGTTCACGCTGGTCGCGCCGCAGGGGCGGGCCCGCGTGCGGCTCGCCGTGCACGGCCCGCACCAGGTCGGCAACGCCCTCACCGCCGCCGCGATCGCCCTGCGCCTGGGCGCGACCCCGGAGCAGGTCGCCGACGCGCTCGGCCAAGCCGAACGGGTCTCCGCGCATCGCATGGCGGTCTCCGAACGTCCTGACGGTGTGACGATCGTCAACGACGCCTACAACGCCAACCCGGAGTCGGTGCGCGCGGCGCTGAAGTCGCTCGCCACCATCTCGCGGGCCACCACCCCCGCCCGGCGCAGTTGGGCCGTCCTCGGCCCCATGGCCGAGCTGGGCGAAGACCACGTCCGCGCGCACGACGAGATCGGCAGGCTCGCCGTGCGCCTGGACATCAACAAGCTGGTCGTCGTCGGGGACCAAGCCCGCCCGATGCACCAGGGCGCGCACCTGGAAGGATCATGGGGCGAAGAAGCGGTATTGGTGCCCGATGTGGCGGCGGCCGTGGAGCTGCTGCGCGACCAGGTGCGTCCGGGTGACGTCGTGCTGGTGAAGGCATCCAACTCATACGGCCTGTGGCGGGTTGCCGAGGCCCTCCTGGAGGCGGTCAGCAAGTGAAGAGCATCCTCATCGCGGCGGCCATCGCGCTGATCGCGTCGATCATGCTGACGCCGTACCTGATCAAGATCTTCTCCCGGCAGGGCTTCGGCCAGGAGATCCGCGAAGAGGGCCCGCAGCACCACAAGACCAAGCGCGGCACGCCCACCATGGGCGGTGTGGCCATCCTGGTCGCGATGTGGGCGGGTTACCTCGGCGCGCACCTGGTGAACTCGATGTCCGCGTCGGCGGCCGAGCAGACGCCCAGCGCGTCCGGCCTGCTCGTGCTCATGCTGACCACGTCCCTGGGCGTGGTCGGCTTCCTCGACGACTTCATCAAGATCCGCAAGCAGCGCAACCTCGGTCTGAACAAGACGGCCAAGCTGGTCGGCCAGTTCGTCGCCACGATCATCTTCGCCGTCCTGGTCATGCAGTTCCCGAACAAGGACGGCCTCACGCCCGCGTCGGTGAACCTGTCGTTCGTGCGCGACATCGCGGTGGTGTCGTTCGGCGTGGTCGGGTTCGTGGTGTTCTGCTACGCCGCGATCTCCGCGTGGTCCAACGCGGTCAACCTCACCGACGGCCTCGACGGCCTCGCCGGCGGCACGTCCGCGATGGTGCTCGGCACGTACGTGGTGATCAGCTTCTGGCAGTTCCGCTACAACTGCTCGAACCTGCTGGTGGCCGGCTGCTACGACGTGCGCGACCCGCTGGACCTGGCGCTGGTGGCCGCCGCCGCGATGGCGGGCTGCATCGGCTTCCTGTGGTGGAACGCCGCGCCGGCCAAGATCTTCATGGGCGACACGGGGTCGCTGGCGCTGGGCGGTCTGGTCGCGGGCCTGTCCATCGCGACCCGCACCGAGCTGCTGATGGTGGTGATCGGCGGCATCTTCGTGGTCGAGGCGCTGTCGGTGGTGCTCCAGGTGGCGGTGTTCCGGACGTCGCGGCGGCGGTTGTTCCGCATGGCGCCGTTCCACCACCACTTCGAGCTCGCCGGGTGGGCGGAGACCACGGTCATCATCCGGTTCTGGCTGATGGCGGGCATGTGCTGCATGCTCGGCCTGGGCCTGTTCTACAGCGAGTGGCTCACCGCGGCGGGGAGCTGACGTGGGGTTCCTGGCCGGTCGCGACGTCCTGGTCGCCGGCGCGGGCGTGACCGGCCGGTCCGCCGCCGAGGCGTTGCTGGCGGCGGGGGCGTCGGTGACCGTGACCGATGGTTCCGTCGACCGGCTGAGCGCCCTGGAGCCGTTGCTGCCCGGGGTCGCGCTGGTGCCGGGCCTGGTCGCGCCGCCGCCGTCGGCGGAGCTGGTGGTGACCTCGCCCGGGTGGCGCCCGGACAGCCCGTTGCTGGTGGCGTCGCGGGCGGCGGGGCTGGAGGTCGTCGGCGAGGTCGAGCTGGCGTGGCGGATGGGCCTGGAACTGGCCGACCCGCCCGCGTGGCTCGCGGTGACCGGCACCAACGGCAAGACCACGACGGTGGGGATGCTGGAGTCGATCCTGCGGGCGGCCGGCATCGACGCGGTGGCGTGCGGCAACGTCGGCCTGCCGGTGGTGGACGCCCTGCTGGCCGGGCACCGGGTGCTCGCGGTGGAGCTGTCGAGCTTCCAGCTGCACTGGTCGCCGTCGGTGCGGCCGGCCGCCGGGGTGCTGTTGAACCTGGCCGAGGACCACCTGGACTGGCACGGCTCGTTCGCCGCTTACGCGGAGGCGAAGGCCCAGGTGCTCACCGGCGATGTCGCCGTGGCCGGTGTGGACGACCCTTACGTGGCCGAGCTGCTTTCGGCTTCGCCGTCGCCGGCGCACGTCGGTTTCACGCTGGGCGCGCCCGAGGAGGGGCAGCTCGGCGTGGTGGACGGGCACCTGGTGGACCGGGCGTTCGGGCCGGACGCGGTGTTGGCGGCGGTGTCGGACGTGCAGCCGGCGGGGCCGCCGGGGTTGTCCGACGCGTTGGCCGCCGCCGCTCTGGCTCGGGCGCACGGTGTGTCGGAGGAGGCCGTGCGGCAGGGGTTGCGCGACTTCCGGCCGGGGGCGCATCGGGCGGAGGTCGTGGCGGTGGCCGAGGGCGTCACGTACGTCAACGACTCGAAGGCGACCAACCCGCACGCGGCCGCGGCGTCGTTGCGGTCCCATGAGAGCGTCGTGTGGGTCGCGGGCGGGTTGTTGAAGGGCGCGTCGGTCGACGAGTTGGTGCGGGCCGAGGCGTTCCGGTTGCGCGGGGCCGTGGTGATCGGGGCGGACCGCGAGGTGATCGCGGCGGCTTTGGCGAAGTACGCGCCTTCCGTGCCGGTGGCGGTGCTGGACGCCGCGAGCATGCGGGACGCGGTGCGGGCGGCTCGGTCGATGGCGCGGGCCGGGGACGCGGTGGTGTTGGCGCCGGCCGCGGCGTCGATGGACATGTTCAGCGACTACGCGCACCGGGGGCAGGCGTTCGCGGAGGCGGTGCGGGAGCTGACGGGCGAGGGCTGACGGGCGAGGGCTGACGGGCGAGGGCTGACGGGCGAGGGCTGACGGGCGAGGGCTGACGGGCGAGGGCTGACGGGCGAGGGCTGCTTGGCGAGGGCTGCTTGGCGAGGGCTGCTTGGCGCGGGCTGAGCGCGCTCGGCGCGGCCTCCGGCCCCCGGTTCCATTGTCTCACCGGGGACCGACAAGATCGGCCGGGCTCGGGGTGGCCGGGATTCGGTTGTGGGCGCAACCGGTGGTGGGTTTCGGGCGTCCCACGGGTGGGTAAGTCGCGTGACTGCGGTCGCGTCTGGGCGACACGCGGTGGATTTTCGGCTTTCGCCGTGCGATGCGGGAGACGATGGGCGCATGACAGCGGTGGACAGAGCGGTGGAGCGGGGGGCGCGGCCCAAGCGCACGGTCAAGGTGGTCGCCGTGCGCAGTGCCCTCACCGCCTGGTTGGGCCGGCCGCTCGCGGACTTCCACCTGCTGCTCGCCATCTTCGGCCTGCTGACCGTGCTGGGCCTGGTGATGGTGCTGTCCGCGTCCGCACCGGGCGAGGTCGCGGACGGGGCCTCGGCCTACAGCGTCTTCCAGAAGCAGTTGCTGTACGTGGTGGTCGGGGCGATCCTGTTCCTGATCGTCCTGCGCATCCCGCTGCGGACCATCCGGCAGAGCAGCATGATGGCGATGCTCGCGTGCGTGATCATGCTCGGCCTGGTCCTCACTCCACTCGGGACGGTCGCGGGCGGCGCGCAGTCCTGGTTCACCGTGGGGCCCGTGTCGTTCCAGCCGATCGAGGCCGCGAAGCTCGCGATGGCCCTGTGGGGCGCGCACGTGCTCGTCACCAAGCGCGCGTTGCTGGACCAGTACCGGCACCTGCTCGTGCCCGTGGTCCCGGTGGCGTTGCTGGTGTTCGCGCTGGTGATGCTCCAGCCCGACCTCGGCGGCACGATCACGCTCGGCGTCGTCCTGGTCAGCCTGATGTGGTTCGTGGGCGCGCCGATGCGGTTGTTCGGCGTGATCGCGGTCGGCGCGGCGGCGGGGGCGGCGGTGCTCGCGGTCGGCGCGACCTACCGGCTCCAGCGCGTCCTGACCTACCTCGACCCCGACAAGGACCCGACCGGCGCGGGGTTGCAGGCGCGGCAGGCGATGTTCGCGTTGGCGGAGGGCGGGTTCTTCGGCAAGGGCCTGACCAACGGCAGTTCCAAGTGGCGTTACCTGCCCAACGTCCACAGCGACTTCATCTTCGCCGTGATCGGCGAGGAACTCGGGTTCATCGGCTGCCTGCTGGTGCTGGGCCTGTTCGGGTTGCTCGCCGTGGTGGGCCTGCGGATCGCCGCGCGCAACACCGACCCGTGGATCCGGCTGGTGTCCGCGACCCTCACCGTGTGGCTGGTGGCGCAGGCCGCGATCAACATCGGCTACGTCGTGCGGTTGCTGCCGGTCACCGGCATCACGCTGCCCATGATCTCCTCCGGCGGCACGTCGATCGTCACCACGATGGTCGTGTTCGGCATCCTGGCCAACTGCGCGCGCCACGAGCCGGAAGCCGTGTCCGCGCTGCGCTCGCTGGGGCCCGGCCGCGTCGGCGGCGTGCTGAAGCTGCCCGCGCCGGAGGCCTACAAGCCGCCGCCCAAGCGCCGGCCCGTCCGGCCGTCCACCCCGCCGCGCGGGCGCAAGGCCGCGCCGCCGCCGGTGGACGAACGGAGGATGGCCGGCCGTCACGCTCCGCCGTCGGAGTACCGTCGGCGCGACTCGCGCCGGGCGACCCAGGACCGGTCCCGGCGCCGCGACGGGCGCTAGCCCGCCCCACGACACAAGGAGGAAGTGCGTGACCGGGGTTCCCCAGCAGGCCGGACCGTGCGTGGTGGTCGCCGGAGGCGGCACCGCCGGGCACATCGAGCCCGCCCTGGCCCTGGCCGACGCGGTCAAGCGGCTGCGGCCCGACGCGCGCGTGGTCGCGCTGGGCACCGAGCGCGGGCTGGAGAACAAGCTCGTGCCCGCCCGCGGCTACCCGCTTGAGCTGATCCCGCCGGTGCCGATGCCGCGCAAGCCGTCGCCCGACCTGTTGAAGCTGCCGCTGCGCGTGCGGGAGTCGGTGAAGCGCACCCGCGAGGTGCTGGAGCGCCACCACGCCGACGTCGTCGTCGGCTTCGGCGGCTACGTCTCGCTGCCCGCCTACCTCGCCGCCCGCGGCCGGGTGCCGATCGTCGTGCACGAGGCCAACGCCAAGGCCGGTCTCGCGAACAAGGTCGGCGCGAAGTTCGCCGAGCGCGTCGCCGCCGCCGTGCCCGACTCGGGCCTGACCGACGCGGAGATCATCGGCATCCCGCTGCGGCACTCGATCACCTCCCTGGACCGGGCCGCCCTGCGCGCCCAGGCCCGCGCCCACTTCGGCCTCGACCCCAACGCGCCGGTGCTGCTGGTGTTCGGCGGCTCGCAGGGCGCGCGGTCGATCAACAACGCGGTGTCCGGCGCGGCGCAGGCGTTCGCGCGGGCCGGGATCGGCGTGCTGCACGCCTACGGCCCGAAGAACTCCGTGGCGGTGCAGGCGGTGCCGGGCGCGCCCGCGTACGTGCCGGTGCCCTACCTGGAGCGGATGGACCTCGCCTACGCCGCCGCCGACGCGGTGCTGTGCCGGTCCGGCGCGATGACCGTCGCCGAGGTGTCCGCGGTGGGCCTGCCGGCGGTGTTCGTGCCGCTGCCGCACGGCAACGGCGAGCAGGCCCTCAACGCGGGACCCGTGGTCGGCGCGGGCGGCGGCATCCTGGTCCCCGACGAGCAGCTGACCCCGGACTGGGTCGCGCGGCACGTCGTCCCGCTGGTCGCCGACCGCGACCGGCTGGCCGCGATGACCACCGCCACCCTGAGCACCGGCCACCGCGAGGCCGACGAGGTGCTCGCCCGGATCGTCCTGGATGTGATCAAGAAGTGAACGTGCTGGAACGGGTCCACCTCGTCGGCATCGGCGGCGCGGGCATGAGCGGCATCGCCCGCATCCTGCTCGCGCGCGGCGCGCACGTGTCCGGCTCCGACGCCAAGGACTCCCGCACCGTCCTGGCGCTGCGGGCGCAGGGCGCGCACATCGCCGTCGGCCACGCGGCCGAGCACCTCGACCTGCTCGACGGCGGTCCCACCTCCGTCGTCGTGTCCACGGCGATCCGCGAGGACAACCCCGAGCTGGCGGCGGCCCGCGAGCGCGGCGTGGTCGTGCTGCGCCGCGCCGAGGCCCTCGCCGCGCTGATGCTCGACCACCGCGTCGCGTGCGTGGCCGGCACCCACGGCAAGACGTCCACCACGTCCATGCTCACCGTGGCGTTGCAGCACTGCCGCATGGACCCGTCCTTCGCCATCGGCGGCGACCTCAACGAGTCCGGCGCCAACGCCCACCAGGGCACCGGCGGGATCTTCGTGGCCGAGGCCGACGAGAGCGACGGGTCGTTCCTGTACTTCGCGCCCTCGATCGCGGTGGTGACCAACGTCGAGGCCGACCACCTCGACCACCACGGCACGGTCGAGGCCTACACCGCCGTGTTCGACTCGTTCCTGGAGCGGATCGAGCCCGGCGGCGTGGTGATCGCGTGCGTGGACGACCCGGGCGCGAAGGCGCTGGCCGACCGCGCCAAGGGCCTCGGCCTGCGGGTCCGCCCCTACGGCCGCACCGCGACCGGCGAGGGCGCGGCGACCCTGGTGGACTACCGGCCCGAGGACGGCGGCGGCATCGCCGTGCTGGACCTGGCCGGCGAGAAGCTGGACGTGCGGGTGGCCGTGCCCGGCGAGCACATGGCGGGCAACGCGATCGCCGCCCTGCTGGCCGCGCTGGAGCTGGGCGCGGACCGCGACTGCGTGCTGGAGGGCCTGGGCGCGTTCGGCGGCGTGCGGCGGCGGTTCGAGTTCAAGGGCCGCGCCGGCGGGGTCCGGGTCTACGACGACTACGCCCACCACCCCACCGAGGTCGCCGCGCAGCTCACCGCCGCGCGGTCGGTCGCCGGGCAGGGCAAGCTGGTCGTGGTGTTCCAGCCGCACCTGTACTCGCGGACCCGGCTGTTCGCCGACGAGTTCGGCGCCGCCCTGGGCCTGGCGGACGAGGTCGTGGTCCTGGACGTCTACGGCGCGCGGGAGGACCCGGAGCCGGGCGTGACCGGCGCGCTGGTGGCCGGGACCGTGCCGCTGGAGCAGGACCGGGTGCACTACGAGCCGTCGTTCGACCGGGTGCCCGCGCTGGTGGCGGGGCTGGTCGGCGAGGGCGACGTGGTGGTGACCATGGGCGCGGGCGACGTGACCATGCTCGGCCCGGAGATCGTCGGGGAGCTGGACCGGGGATGACGACCCAGACGGCGCGCCGCCGCACCGCCTCCGCGTCGCGGCGGCGCCCGTCCCGGCGCGGAGGACCCTCCCGGCGCGTGGTGCTGCGCCGCCGGGCGGTGGCGCTGCTGACCGTGCTGACCGTGGTCGGCCTGGTCGTCGCCGTCTGGTTCACGCCGCTGCTGGGCGTGCGGCGGGTGGAGGTGGCCGGCACCGTCGAGCTGACGGGCGACCAGGTCCGCGCCGCCGCCGCGATCGAGCCGGGCTCGCCGCTGGTCCGGCTGGACGTCGACGCGATCGCCGAGCGCGTGCGCGGGCTGTCCCGGGTGGCGGGCGTGCGGGTGGAGCGCTCCCTGCCGGGCACCGTGCTGCTCACCGTGGACGAGCGCACCCCGGTCGCCGTGGTGAACGCCGGCGACGGCGCGCACCTGGTGGACGCTACCGGCCGGGACTACGCGACCGTCGCCCAGCCGCCGGCCGGGCTGCCGGAGCTCAAGGCCGAGGGCAAGGGGCGGCCGGCGGCGGTCGCGGTGCTGGTCGCGCTGCCCGAGCCGTTGCGCCGGGAAGTCCTGGCGGTGTCGGCGACGTCCGGCGCCGACGTGCGGCTGACCCTGACCGCCGGGCGCGAGGTGCGGTGGGGCTCGCCGGACGACACGCCGCGCAAGGCCGCGGTCGTCCAGGTGCTGATGACCCGTGACGGCTCGGTGTTCGACGTCTCCAGCCCGGAGCTGCCGACCGTCTCGTGATCTTCACCACGGCGGTCGGGCGAAACTCGGTCGTTCGCCGCGTTCGCGCAGGTGATACTGCCCGGCATGACTGTGACGAAGATCGTGACCAAGCCCGAGGACCGGGTGGACATCGCCTTCACCGGCGACGAGCGGACCCTGCTCAACGGGTTCCTGGACTACCTGCGCGGGACCATCGAGCTGAAGTGCGCCGGACTGTCCGAAGAGGACGCGACCCGCTCCACGCTCCCGTCGCCGCTGAACACGGCCGCGGGCATCGTCAAGCACCTGCGGTGGGTCGAGCACTACTGGTTCGAGGTCGCGCTGCTCGGACGGCCCAGCGCCGCCCCCTACACGAGGCAGGACCCGGACGCCGATTGGCGGATCGAGCCGGGGGAGACGATCTCGGGTCTGCTGGCCGACTACGCTGAGCAGTGCGGGGTGAGTCGCGACATCGCCGCGGGGCTCGACCTCGACCACGAGGTGGTGTTCCGGGGGGACAAGCGGCTTTCCACGCGCTGGGTGCTGATCCACATGATCGAGGAGACGGGTCGGCACGCGGGGCACCTGGACGTGGTGCGCGAACTGCTCGACGGGGTGACCGGCGAGTAGGGCGGGCTCACCCGGTCGGGACACAACACGGCGTGGCAACTGGACCGAGGCATTTCTGGTGCATAACGTCCGGTGGGAACATACGGGGTTGACATAACTCTCGACCTCTGGTTGAGGGTTTCAATCCGGGTGGACTTCCGTCCGGGTGTGACACCGGTGGTCATCCACTCCAGCACATGAGCACGGACACGATCAGGAAGGCGGATCCGATGACGCCCCCGCACAACTACCTCGCGGTGATAAAGGTCGTCGGCATCGGCGGCGGCGGTGTCAACGCCGTCAACCGGATGATCGAGGTCGGGCTCAAGGGCGTCGAGTTCATCGCGGTGAACACCGACGCCCAGGCTCTGCTGATGTCCGACGCCGACGTCAAGCTCGACATCGGCCGCGAGCTGACCCGCGGCCTCGGCGCGGGCGCCAACCCCGAGGTCGGCCACAAGGCCGCCGAGGACCACCGGGAGGAGATCGAGGAGGTCCTCAAGGGCGCCGACATGGTCTTCGTGACCGCCGGCGAGGGCGGTGGGACGGGCACCGGCGGCGCGCCGGTCGTCGCGTCCATCGCCCGCAAGCTCGGCGCGCTGACCATCGGCGTCGTGACGCGCCCGTTCTCCTTCGAGGGCAAGCGGCGCGCGAAGCAGGCCGAGGAGGGCATCCAGGCGCTGCGCAACGAGTGCGACACGCTCATCGTGATCCCGAACGACCGGCTGCTCCAGCTCGGCGACATCGGCGTCTCGCTGATGGACGCGTTCCGCTCGGCGGACGAGGTGCTGCTGTCCGGTGTCCAGGGCATCACCGACCTGATCACCACCCCCGGTCTGATCAACCTGGACTTCGCCGACGTCAAGTCGGTGATGTCGGGGGCGGGCTCGGCGTTGATGGGCATCGGCTCGGCGCGCGGCGAGGGCCGTGCCGTGCAGGCGGCGCAGAAGGCCATCAACTCGCCGCTGCTGGAGGCGTCCATGGAGGGCGCGCACGGCGTGCTGCTGTCGATCGCGGGCGGGTCGGACCTCGGCCTGTTCGAGATCAACGAGTCGGCGTCGCTGGTCCAGGAGGCCGCGCACCCGGACGCGAACATCATCTTCGGCACGGTCATCGACGACTCGCTGGGCGACGAGGTCCGGGTGACGGTGATCGCGGCCGGCTTCGACAGCGGCGGCCCGACCCACAAGAAGCTGGAACCACAGGCCCTGTCCTCGCCACCGCGCACGACGGTGGCGCCGGGCCAGTCGGGCACGGTGCAGCCCGTGCCGGTGGCGCAGCCGGTCCAGCCGGTCCAGCCGCAGCCGGTGCAGCACCAGGTCCAGCCGCCGGTGGTGGAGCAGGCCCCGGTGGCCCAGCCCCGCCCGACCGTGCCGCCGCAGCCGACGCAGCCGAACGGGACGACCCCGCAGCCCGCGTACCCGACGTCCCAGCCGGCGGTGCCGCGCTCGCTCTCGCAGAGCGGGTCGCTGCCGTCGCGCGCGGTGCCGGTGACCGACGACCCGGACGACGAGGTCGACGTGCCCCCGTTCATGCGCCGCTGAGGCGGCCCGGACCATCGAGAGCCCGCTTCCCGCTCGGGGAGGCGGGCTCTTCGCGCACCGGGGACCAGCCGAACCAGCGTGGGGCCGGGCTGCGCTGGGCCGGCCTGGGCTGGGTCGGGCCGCGTGCGCCCTGCCGCCCCGCCGCACCCCGCCCCGCCGCACCCCGCCCCGCCGCACCCCGCGCA
>NZ_JBEZBW010000161.1:0-13045 GCF_040647305.1 Saccharothrix sp. NPDC042600
TTCCTCACAAAAAATTCGGCTGCACCCGACCAAAAGTGTGGTAGCCCTTCGGGCAGGCCATACGGAGATGACACAAGCAAGAAGCCCGGGTTGGGTTGTGCCGCGCGGCGGCCAAGAGGGGCGCGCTGCGCGCGCCGAAGAGCACGCGCAGCGCGTCGGTTCGCCGGATGTGGGCGGCGGGCCGGGCAGGGGTGGGTGGGCGTGCCGGGGGGCGGGTCGAGGGGGCGGGTCGAGGGGTGGGTCGAGGGGTGGGTCGGAGGGCGTTCGGCGGGTGGTTCAAGATCAGGTGTGTGGCGGGTCTGGTCGGGTGTCCGTGTGGTCGCGAGGCTGCTACCTGCCGGTTCCCGTCCCGCGCGTGCCCGGCGGCGTGAGTCGGATCACCCCATCGGCGCTGATCTTTGCGAGTGCCCGCGAAATAAGCAACACTGGTGTTGTGAAAAACGTCGGGATCGACCAGACCGCTGTGCCCGCCGGGCACGACGGCCGGACCCGGCACGCCGTCGCACGCCTGCTGCTGGAGCAGGGACCGATCACCGCGGCCTCGGTCGCGGAGCAGCTCGGTCTCAGCCCCACGGCGGTGCGCAGGCACATCGACGCGCTGGTCGCGGACGGTGAGGCGGTCAGCAGGGAGGCCCCGCGCCGGGGTCAGCGCGGTCGGGGGCGCCCCGCCAAGCTGTTCCTGCTCACCGAGCAGGGGCGGGCCCGGTTCGGGCACGCCTACGACGACCTCGCCGTCGCGGCGCTCCGGTTCCTCGCCGAACAGGGCGGGGAGGAGGCGGTACGAGCCTTCGCGCGGCGGCGGGTGTCCGCACTCGTCGACCAGCACCGGGCCGCCATCGTGGCCCAGCCCGACTCCGCCGAGCGGGCCAAGGCCCTGGCGGTGGCGTTGACCAGGGAGGGCTACGCTGCCTCGGCGCGGCACGTCGGCACCGGTGAGCAGCTCTGCCAGCACCTGTGCCCGGTCGCGCACGTGGCCGCCGAGTTCCCGCAGCTGTGCGAGACCGAGACGGCGGCGTTCGCCGACCTCCTCGGCACCCACGTGCAGCGCCTGGCGACGATCGCGCGCGGCGACGCCGTGTGCACGACGCACATCCCGAACAACACACCCCGCACAACCGTCGGCGAAGCCGACAACCGAGCTTCAGATGGAGGGGAGCCCGCATGACTGCCGCTGCCGAGCAGCGCACCACCACAGCCCCGCTCAGCCAGGAGGAGACCCTGGCGAGCATCGGCAACTACGAGTTCGGCTGGGCCGACTCGGACGTGGCAGGCGCGAGCGCTCGCCGGGGCCTGAACGAGGACGTCGTTCGGGACATCTCGGCGAAGAAGAACGAGCCCGAGTGGATGCTGGACTTCCGGCTGAAGGCGCTGCGCCTGTTCGACCGCAAGCCCATGCCGACCTGGGGCTCCGACCTCTCCGGCATCGACTTCGACAACATCAAGTACTTCGTGCGCTCGACCGAGAAGCAGGCGGCGAGCTGGGAAGACCTGCCCGACGACATCAAGAACACCTACGACAAGCTGGGCATCCCGGAGGCGGAGAAGCAGCGCCTCGTGGCCGGTGTCGCCGCCCAGTACGAGTCCGAGGTCGTCTACCACAAGATCCGCGAGGACCTTGAGGAGCAGGGCGTCATCTTCCTGGACACCGACACGGGCCTGCGCGAGCACCCGGAGCTGTTCAAGGAGTACTTCGGCTCGGTCATCCCGTCGGGTGACAACAAGTTCTCCGCGCTGAACTCGGCCGTGTGGTCGGGCGGCTCGTTCATCTACGTGCCGAAGGGCGTGCACGTGGAGATCCCGCTCCAGGCCTACTTCCGGATCAACACCGAGAACATGGGCCAGTTCGAGCGGACCCTGATCATCGTCGACGAGGGCGCGTACGTGCACTACGTCGAGGGCTGCACCGCCCCGATCTACTCCTCGGACTCGCTGCACTCCGCCGTCGTGGAGATCATCGTCAAGAAGGGTGGTCGCTGCCGCTACACGACCATCCAGAACTGGTCGAACAACGTCTACAACCTGGTCACCAAGCGCGCGAAGGCCGAAGAGGGCGCGACCATGGAGTGGATCGACGGCAACATCGGCTCCAAGGTCACCATGAAGTACCCGGCCGTGTTCCTGATGGGCGAGCACGCCAAGGGCGAGGTCCTCTCGATCGCGTTCGCGGGCGAGGGCCAGCACCAGGACGCCGGCGCGAAGATGGTCCACATGGCGCCGCACACCTCTTCCACGATCGTGTCGAAGTCGGTGGCGCGCGGCGGTGGCCGCACCTCCTACCGCGGCCTGGTCCAGGTCAACAAGCGGGCGCACCACTCGAAGTCCACGGTCAAGTGCGACGCGCTGCTGGTGGACAACATCAGCCGCTCCGACACCTACCCCTACGTCGACGTCCGCGAGGACGACGTGTCGATGGGCCACGAGGCGACCGTCTCGAAGGTGTCCGAGGACCAGCTGTTCTACCTGATGTCGCGCGGCCTGAACGAGGACGAGGCCATGGCGATGATCGTGCGCGGGTTCGTCGAGCCCATCGCGCGCGAGCTGCCCATGGAGTACGCCCTCGAACTGAACCGCCTGATCGAGCTGCAGATGGAAGGGGCCGTCGGCTGACATGGCCGTCACCACTCAAGACCAGCAACACGGCCTGACGGCCCACTCCCACGGCGGTGCTCCCTCTTCTGGGGTGGCCCCCGTGTCCTCGCGCGCGGACCACTTCACGTCCTTCGACGTGAACGCGTTCGAGGTCCCCGGCGGTCGGGAGGAGATCTGGCGCTTCACCCCCATGAAGCGCCTGGCGAACCTGCACAACGGCGCCGCGCGGACCGCGGACGCCAAGGTCGAGGTGAACGCGGCCGAGGGTGTCCGGGTCGAGACCGTCGCCAAGGGCGACGAGCGGCTCGGCGTCGCCGGCACCCCCGGCGACCGGATCGCGGCGCAGGCGTGGACCTCGTTCACCGAGGCCACCGTCGTCACGCTGCCCGGCGACACCAAGGTCGGCCCGACCACCGTCACGGTGACCGGCCCCGGCAAGGGCGAGGTCGCCTACGGCCACCTGCAGGTCAAGGCCGAGCGGTTCGCGCAGGCCGTCGTGGTGCTCGACCACCGCGGCTCCGGCGCGTACGCCGACAACGTGGAGTTCGTGGTCGAGGACGGCGCGCACCTGACCGTGGTCGCCATCCAGGACTGGTCCGACGACGCGGTGCACGTGTCCTCGCACCACGCCAAGCTGGGCCGCGACGCCACGCTCAAGCACACCGTCGTCACCCTGGGCGGCGACCTGGTGCGGCTGACCCCCGTGGTCACCTACACCGGCCGCGGCGGCGACGCCGAGCTGCTCGGCCTGTACTTCGCCGACGCCGGCCAGCACCTGGAGCACCGCACCTTCGTCGACCACGCGGTGTCCAACTGCCGCAGCAACGTGGTCTACAAGGGCGCGCTGCAGGGCGACGACGCGCACACGGTGTGGATCGGCGACGTGCTGATCCGCGCGGCGGCCGAGGGCACCGAGACCTTCGAGCTCAACCGCAACCTGGTGCTCACCGACGGCGCGCGCGCCGACTCGGTGCCGAACCTGGAGATCGAGACCGGCGAGATCGAGGGCGCGGGCCACGCCTCCGCCACCGGCCGGTTCGACGACGAGCAGCTGTTCTACCTCCAGGCGCGGGGCATCCCCGAGGAGCAGGCCCGCCGCCTGGTCGTGCGCGGCTTCTTCCACGAGATCCTGCTCAAGATCGACGTCCCCGAGGTGCGCGAGCGCCTGGAGGCCGCGATCGAGGCGGAACTCGAAGCGGTGGGGGCGTGATCCGGGTGTGCTCGCTGTCCGACCTCGACGACCGCAAGCCGGTCGGCTTCGAGGTCGGCGCCGAGTACACCCCGGTCGTCCTGGTCCGCGACGGCGACACCGTCCACGCGCTGCACGACCTGTGCTCGCACGCGGCGATCGCGCTGTCGGAGGGCGAGGTGACCCGCAAGGGCGTCGAGTGCTTCCTCCACGGGTCGTGCTTCGACCTGCGGACCGGGCAGCCGTCCTCCCCGCCCGCCACCGACCCGGTCGACGTCTTCGCCGTCGACATCCGTGACGGCGACGTCTACGTCGACGTCACCGTCACCCTGAACTGACTGCCACACCAGGAGAAACCGAACACCAATGGCCACTCTGGAGATCAAGGACCTGCACGTCTCGGTCAACACCGACGAGACGGCCAAGGAGATCCTCAAGGGCGTCGACCTGACCATCAAGTCCGGTGAGACGCACGCGATCATGGGTCCGAACGGCTCGGGCAAGTCCACCCTGTCCTACGCCATCGCCGGTCACCCCAAGTACGAGGTGACCTCGGGCAGCGTCCTGCTCGACGGCGAGGACGTGCTGGAGATGAGCGTCGACGAGCGCGCCCGCGCGGGCCTGTTCCTCGCCATGCAGTACCCGGTCGAGGTGCCCGGCGTGTCGATGTCGAACTTCCTGCGCACCGCCGCCACCGCCGTGCGCGGCGAGGCCCCGAACCTGCGGCACTGGGTGAAGGAGGTCAAGGGCGCGATGGCCGACCTGGACATCGACCCCGCCTTCGCCGAGCGCTCGGTCAACGAGGGCTTCTCCGGCGGTGAGAAGAAGCGCCACGAGATCCTCCAGCTGGGCCTGCTCAAGCCGAAGATCGCGATCCTGGACGAGACCGACTCCGGCCTGGACGTCGACGCGCTGCGCGTGGTGTCCGAGGGCGTCAACCGGTACAAGGCCTCCGGCGAGGCCGGCGTCATGCTGATCACGCACTACACCCGCATCCTCAAGTACATCCAGCCCGACTTCGTGCACGTGTTCGCGAACGGCCGGATCGTCGAGTCCGGTGGCCGCGAGCTGGCCGACCAGCTGGAGGCCGAGGGCTACGTGAAGTACACCGGGAAGCAGGAAGCCGCGAGCATCGGCTGACGTTGCACGTCCTGTGACCCCGAAGAACCGAGAGGAGGCGTCGGAGCTGTGACCACCACCGCTGCTCCGCTTGACGTCGCTACCGTGCGCGCGGACTTCCCGATCCTGGGCCGCACCGTGCGGGAAGGCAAGCGGCTGGTCTACCTGGACTCCGGCGCCACCTCGCAGCGGCCGAGGCAGGTCCTCGACGCCGAGCGCGCCTTCCTGGAGATCGCCAACGCCGCCGTGCACCGCGGCGCGCACCAGTTGGCCGAGGAGGCGACCGACGCCTACGAGGGCGCGCGGGCGAAGATCGCCGCGTTCGTGGGCGCCGACTTCGGCGAGATCGTGTTCACCAAGAACGCCACCGAGGGCGTGAACCTCGTGGCGTACGCGATGGGCAACGCGGCCACCAGCGGCCCGGAGGCCGAGCGGTTCACGCTCGGCCCCGGCGACGAGATCGTGGTGACCGAGATGGAGCACCACGCGAACCTCGTGCCGTGGCAGCAGCTCGCGGAGCGCACCGGCGCCACGCTGCGCTGGTTCGGCGTCACCGACGAGGGCCGGCTCGACCTGTCCGACGTGGACGAGCTGATCACCCCGCGCACGAAGGTGGTGGCGTTCACCCACCAGTCCAACGTGCTCGGCACGGTCAACCCGGTGAAGTCCATCGTGGACAAGGCCGCCGCCGTCGGCGCGCTCACCGTCCTGGACGCGTGCCAGTCCGTGCCGCACTCCGCGGTGGACTTCCACGACCTGGGCGTCGACTTCGCCGTGTTCTCCGGCCACAAGATGCTGGGCCCGTCGGGCATCGGCGTCCTGTACGGCAAGCGCGCCCTGCTCGAAGCGCTGCCGCCGTTCCTCACCGGCGGCTCGATGATCGAGATGGTGCAGATGGCGCGATCGACGTTCGCGCCGCCGCCGCAGCGGTTCGAGGCCGGTTCGCCCATGACGTCCCAGGCCGTGGGTCTGGGCGCGGCGGTGGACTACCTGTCCGCGATCGGCATGGACCGCGTCGCCGCCCACGAGCACATGCTCACCGAAGCGGCGCTCAAGGGCCTCGCCGAGATCCCGGGCGTCCGCGTCGTCGGCCCGCTCGACACGCACGACCGCGGCGGCGCCGTGTCGTTCGTGGTCGAGGGCGTCCACGCGCACGACGCCGGCCAGGTCCTCGACAGCCTCGGCATCGAGGTCCGCGTCGGCCACCACTGCGCGTGGCCGTTGCACCGCAGGATGGACGCCGCCGCCACCGTGCGCGCGAGCTTCTACGTCTACAACACCTTGGACGAGGTCCAAGCACTCCTGGACGGCGTGCGCGAGACCCAGAAGTTCTTCGGGGTGGCGTGATGCAGCTCCAGCAGATGTACCAGGAGATCATCCTGGACCACTACAAGAACCCCCACGGACGGGGCCTGCGCGACCCGTTCGACGCGGAGTCCCACCAGATCAACCCGACGTGCGGCGACGAGGTGACGTTGCGCGTCAAGCTCGACGGCGAGACCGTCGCGGACGTCTCCTACGACGGCCAGGGCTGCTCGATCAGCCAGGCGTCCACCTCGGTGCTCACCGACCTGGTGGTCGGCAAGCCGATCGACGAGGCGTTCCGGAAGATGGACGCGTTCGTGGAGCTGATGCAGGGCCGGGGCCAGGTCGAGCCGGACGAGGACGTCCTGGAGGACGGCATCGCGTTCGCCGGCGTGGCGAAGTACCCGGCGCGCGTGAAGTGCGCCCTGCTCGGCTGGATGGCTTTCAAGGACGCGGTGTCCCGCAGCGAAGGAGCGAAGGCGTGACTTCCCAGGAAGAGGACGTCGTCCGCGGCGTGGAGGGCATGCCCGAACCCCCCGCGCCCAAGGCGGACAAGGCCAACCTCGACGACGTCGAGGAGGCCATGCGCGACGTGGTCGATCCCGAACTGGGCATCAACGTGGTGGACCTGGGCCTGGTCTACGACATCCGCGTGGACGACGACAACGTGGCCCTGATCGACATGACGCTGACCTCGGCGGCCTGCCCGCTGACCGACGTCATCGAGGACCAGACCCGCGGCGCGCTGTGCGGCGGCCCGGGCGGCGGCATCGTGAGCGACTTCCGCATCAACTGGGTGTGGATGCCGCCGTGGGGCCCCGAGAAGATCACCGACGACGGCCGCGAGCAGCTGCGCGCCCTCGGCTTCACGGTCTGACACCCGAGAACGGCCACCGGCGCCGCGCCGGTGGCCGTTCCGCACGTCCTCACCGGGCGTAGACCCGCTCCACGAACTCCGCGATCTGGTCCTCGGTCAGGTGCCGGGCGATGTCCGCCTCCGACACCATGCCGACCAGCCGGTGCTCCTCGATCACCGGCATCCGCCGGATCTGGTTCTCCTCCATCTGCCGCAGCACGTGCGAGATGTCGTCGTCCGCGTTCACCCAGTGCAGGTGACCGGACATCTCCCCGGCCTTCATCTCCGCGCAGGACCGGCCCTCGGCCACGCACCGGACCACGATGTCGCGGTCGGTGATGATGCCGTGCAGCTTGTCGTCCCGCCCGCAGATCGGCAGGGAACCGACGTTCAGGTCCCGCATCATCCGGGCGGCGTCGAGCAGACTCTGGTCCTCCTTGATGCACTGGACACCGGCGTTCATGATCTCCCGTGCGGTGGTCATGCCGAACCTCCTTGTTCGCTCGCCACCACCCAGCATGCGCCGTCGCCGGCCCACCGGCATCTCGACGGGGCTAGGTCTGAGCGACCAGGAGGTCCACGACGTCGGACAGCGAACCCCGCCGCGCGAACGCCCGCCGCTGCCGCGCCGCACCCCCGCCGTCGGCCAACAGCCGCCCCACGCCGTCGACCACCAGTTCCTCGTCACCGCAGTCCCGCAGGGCCGGCCGCACCCACTCCACCAGCGCCCGCACCCGGTCCTCCGCCGCCACCAACCGCCCGGTGCGCGGCTCGACCGCCGCGCCCTCCACGCCGTCCCGCGCGGCCCGCCACAACGCCGTGCGCAACCCGAGGTCCGACACCGCGGGAGCGGGCGCGCCCGCCAGGGCCGTCGCCGCCAACGCCCGCACCAGCGCGGCGATCAGCACCGCCTCCTCGACCGTCCCCGCCACGTCGCACACCCGCAGCTCCACGGTCGGGTGATTCGCCGACAGCCGGACGTCCCAGTAGACCATCCCCTGGTCCAGCGCCGCGCCCGAGCTGCGCAGCGTCTCCGTCCGCACGTGGTAGTCGTCCGCGGAGGCGAACCACGGGGGAGCGCCCGCCGACGGCCACGGGCTCCACGACACGTACCGCCAGCTCGCGTACCCGCTGTCCCGCCCCTCGGAGAACGGCGAGTTCGCGCTGAGCGCCAGCAGCACCGGCAGCCACGGCCGCAGGTGGTTGGAGATCAGCACCCCGGTCTCCTCGTCGGGGATCCCGACGTGCACGTGGCACCCGCAGATGGTCAACCCGTCGATCAGCGACCCGTACTGCCGCGCGATGTCCCGGTACCGCGGCCGGTCGGTCAACGGCGGTGGGCGCGAACCGCCCAGCACCGGCGTCCCCGACGCCACGATCCGCGCCCCGTGGTCCCGCGCCAACCCGCGCAACGCCTGGCGGGCCAGCGCCAGCTGCTCCCGCACCTCGCCCATCGTCCGGCACACGGCGGTGGCGCTCTCCACCTGGAACCGGGTCATCTCCGCCTGCAGGTCCAGCTCGCCGTCGGCGTCGCCGAGCACCGCCCCCGCCAGCGGCACCAGGTCCCCGGTGACCGCGTCCACCAGCAGGAACTCTTCCTCGACCCCGATCGAGAGCGCCCCGGAGGACCCGGCTCCCGGACGCGGCGGTGCGACGACCTCGACCTCGCTCACCCGGAGCCTCCCTGCGGTGCGTAGTCACCCTGATGCTATGAGTGATCAGCACGGGCGCACAGGCATCGTTGCGGTGAACTTCGAAATACCCCCGCCCAGCCCGCCGCCGGATGCGAGTCAGCCTGCCGCCAGGTGCGGCCCGCCGCGCAGCACGTCCACGTGGTCGCTGTTCGGCCGGCCCAGCACCCAACTGTTGCCCCGCAACGACTTCGCGTGCTCCTTCAACGGCGCCAGCAGCCGCGACACCTCGCGGTAGGACCCCACCGAACCGGCCGCGCACACCAGCGTCGCCAACGACAGCGTCACCGCGTGCCCCTCCGCGTCGAACGGGTGGTCCAGCACGCCCGCCGCGTACGGCACGACCTCGTTCAACCCGGCCACCACGAGGAAGTCGTCCCCGCCGACGTGCCCGACCTGCACGCCCGGGAACGCCGTCGCGTGCTCCGACAGCACCCGGCCCAGCGCGCGGATCAGGTCGTCCCCGGCCGCGAACCCGACGCTGTCGTTGACCCGCTTGAACGAGTCCACGTCCAGCCACCCCACGGCGAAGATGTCGCCGCCCAGGATGCGCCGGTCCACCTCGCGCGCGATGGCGTCGCTGCCCGGCAACCGCGTCAACGGGTTCAGCGCCGCCGCCTGCTCCACCTTCAACTCCGCCACGCCGCGCACCACGTCCGCGACGCGCACCACACCGAGGCACTTGTCGTCGTCGTCCACGACCACCAGGTCGTCGTTGGTGCGCTCCCGGCCGGTGTTGGCCACGATGTCCAGCATCTCCAGCGCCGAGGACTCCGCGCCGATCACCCGCGGCTTGTCCGCCAGCCGCGCCGCCTCGCGCTTGGCGTGCAGGGCGTGCCCGAACGGCCCGGTCACCGCGAGCAGGAACCGGTTGCGGTCCACCGTCCAGCACGGCCGGCCCTCGTCGTCCACCAGCACCACGCCGCTGACCGCCGGCTGGCTGGCCAGCACGTCGCGCACCTCCTCCGACGTCGCCGACTCCGGCAGCGTCGTGGCCGGGTGCAGGAAGTCGGTGACCTTCGGGCCGGACTTGCGGCGCAGCGGCGCGGTCATCGTCTTGGCCACGGCCTCGGGGTCGTTGATCTCGCTGAGCACCGCCGAGATCGTCGCGGTCACCTTCGGCCGGCGCTGCGCCTCGGCCAGCAGGTTGCCCTGCGCCAGCCGCACGCCCAGCCTGCGCAGCGCGGCCAGTTGCGCCTCGGTCTCCACGCCCTCGGCGACCACCAGCGACCCGGTCGCCTCGCACAGGTGCTGCAAGCCCTGCACCAGCGCGAACCGCACCGGGTCCTCCAGGGCCTGCACGACCTCGCGGTCCAGCTTCACCACGTCCGGGCGCACCTCGGCCAGCAGCGAGAGCGGCGAGTCGCCCTCGCCCACGCCGTCCAGACCGATCTTGAACCCGTCCGCGCGCAGCCGCTCCAGGCCCTTGACCAGGCGGGGGCGCGGCGCGCGCGTGTAGGGGGTGCCGACCTCGACGACCAGGGTGGCCGGGTCGCGCCCGGTGTCGCGCAGCGCCGCGTACAGCGGGGCGAGGTGCTCGGGCTTGTCCGCGAGGGTCATCGCGAGCAGGTTGACGTGCAGCGGCAGGGTGAAGTCGTGGTCGGCGGCGTGGCGCACCGCTCGACAGGCCAACGCCACGTCGGTGTTGGCCAGGTACCCCGCGCGGAAGGCCATGCGGAGCAGATCCTGCACGCTGCCGTCGTGCGGGCGAGCCAGTGCCTCGACCGCGACGACACCCCCGGTGTTGAGGTTGAACAGCGGCTGGAAGGCGAAGCGAACGTCATCCAGCAATGCGGGCACGGCACAGATCGTGCCTGGTCGATCTTGTGTTGCCCAGACCGTTAACCAGGAGTTCGCACACCTTTGGCCCGTTGCAGGGGAAATGCCAGCCGGGCGCGCAACCGCCACGGCGCCGCGCGGAACAGGTCGGCCATCGCCTGGACGGTCCCGCCCAGGTCAGCCGGGTCGCCGAGGTACTTCCGTTGCCGATTCTCCGGCAATTGGAAAAAGTGGTCGAAGAATTCCGGAACCTCGTCGGGCCGCATCCGCAGCAACGCTTCGAGACCGAACATGCGCAACCCGTGAACGACCCGCGCCCGCCGCGACCACAGCACGGACTCCACCGAACGCCGGTCCGCCAACGCCCGCGCGACCACGGGCGCGAGGCGCAACGCCGTCGCCACGCTGTACCCGGTGGCCGGGTGCACCAGCCCGCCCGCCGCGCCGAACGCCCCCGGCCGCGGCACGCCGTCCAACGGGATCCGCACCCGCTCCTCCCGCTCCGGCACCTCCAGACCGCGCACGGCCAACCGCGAGCGCAGCCTGCGCCGCAGCTCGGTCAGCGGCAGACCGGGCCGCCGCGCCAACGACGTCTCCTCCACCAGCACCTCGTCCGCCGACACCGGCACCACGTAGAGGAACGAGGGATCGGACGTCCCGGCGTCCGGTGGCTTGCGCCAATCCATCACCACGGCCTCGTCCCCGTCGAGGAACCCGTCCCGCGGCACCACCACCCCCACCGCGTGCTGCGCCGCTCCGCCGCTCTCCCGCGTGCCCGACGCGTCGACCACCCGCCGCGCCCGCAGCACCCGGCCGTCCGCGAGCCGGACCGCCGTCGGCGACCGCGCGACCACCGTCCCCCGCACCACCCGCACGGCCTCGGGCAGCGCCCGCAACCGCTCGTTGTCCAGCACCGCGTACCCACGCGCGATCCGGTGCTCCCGCACCGCCCACACCCGCGACCACTGCGTCACCACCGCCACCGGCGCGCCCTCGGGCAGCTCGTCCAGCCACGCCCCGTACGTCGCCCGCCACGGCCGGTCCGGGCGGGGGTCCACCAGCGAGGTCGCCAACCCCGCCGCCGCGCACGCCGACGCCAACGCCCGCCCGGCCGGACCGCCGCCGACCACCAGCACGTCCACCTACCGGGCGTCCCGCGACTCCGGGGGACGGCTGTCGCCGGCCACCAGCGGCTCGTACTGCGCCACCACGTCGGCCAGCCGCGCGCACGTCCGCTCGATCGCCCGCCGCGCCGCGTTCCGCTCCGCGATCACCGCGCTCAGCACCAACGTCGTCAACGCCACCGTCCCGTTGAAGGCCTGCAACGTGACCATCTTGTCCACCAGGTCGAAGTCGCCGCTGAACACCCCGGTGCCCTCCGCCGCCCCGCGCGCCGCGACCACCGCCGTGACGAACGAGCACGGAGCCGACCCGATGTGCTGGAAGCGCAGCGCCGCCCAGATGAGGAACGGGAAGACGATGAACGTCATGCGCAACGGCACCGAGGTGATGAGCACCGTCACCGCGGCCGTGGCGACCAGCAGCCCGGCCAGCTCCGCCCACCGGTAGACGGTGGTCGGCCACTCGGTCCGGTTGCGCAGGGCCAGCACGATCGGGACCACGACCAGCACGCCCATCGCGTCACCGGTCCACCACACCGACCACGTCGACCAGAAGTGCGACCCGTCCACCACGCCGTTGATGACCAGCGCGCCCGTGCCGACGGTGGCGCTCACCGCCATCCCGCCGAACGCGCCGAGGAACACCAGCGCCAGCGCGTCCCGGATGCGGTCCACCTCCAGCCGGAACCCGGTGTGCTTGAGCAGCAGGAAGGCGACCACCGGCCCGAGGGTGTTGCCCGCGCTGATCACGAACGCCGGACCGCTGTCGCCCAGCGTCGCGTTGACGACGAACGCCGCCATCGCGATGCCCGGCCACATCCGCACGCCACCCAGCAGCAGGGCCAGCAGCGCGATCCCCGTCGGCGGCCACAGCGGGGTCACCTGGTCGTTGACCAACGCCTGGAGCAATCCGAGCCGCGCGCCCGCGTAGTAACAGGAGGCCACCACCAGCAGGCGGAGCCCGTACCTGCCCCACGGGCGGAGTCGAGGGGAGAGGAGCACCCGGACAGCATCCTCCGCTCCCGGCCCGCGCACCACGTCTAGCTGCGGTTTCGCCCGGACCGACCCCCCGATTTTGTTCGCGCACGACACTCGTGTAAGTTTCTCTCTGCCAGCGCGGAACGGGCCGGGAAAACCGGAACGGAGCGCCGGACACAAGCCCCGGAGAAAGTCACTCGGATCGAGTGGGTTACGATGGTGAGCGCGTGCTCTTTGAGAACTCAACAGCGTGCCGAATAGCCAGTAAATTTATGAACCTCGTCAAGAGGTTTCCTTTGAGATTGACTGGACAACTGGCAATGAACGCGGACCATATTCCGGTCTGTGTGTCAGTGTTGTTCGAGCGATCAAACACAATCCTTATTGGAGAGTTTGATCCTGGCTCAGGACGAACGCT
>NZ_JBEZBW010000162.1:0-12856 GCF_040647305.1 Saccharothrix sp. NPDC042600
TTGGCAACCGGAAAAGCTGGTTGCCAAGAACCCCAAAGCGCGGTTGGGCTGCGCCCAGGCCGTACGGGGAACGAACCGAGGCCCTTCCTGTGGCTTGGCAGCCCATTGAAGAGCGTGCGCCTGCGGCGCGGGTTAGTGGGTGGTGCTGGCTCGGGGTGTTAGGCGGGGTGGGAGGAGGGTTAGGGGTGGGGTGGGGGCTCGGTTTAGTTTGGCCATTAGCAGGGCTACGGCGTGGTGGCCTAGTTGTTCTGCGGGGACGTGTACTGAGGTCAGGGTTGGGATCAGGCGTTCTGCCTGGTCGTCCGGGCAGATCGCGACTACCGCCATGTCGTCGGGGATTCGCCTGCCCAGGGAGCGCAGTACCTCCATCACCGAGGGTAGGGCGGCTTCGTTGTGGACTACCAAGCCCGACAGTTGCGGGTGGCGTTCCAGGAGGCTCGTGACGGTTCGGTGCACGGACTCGTGGTCTGGTTCGGTGGGGACCGTCGTGGACGAGACTCCTCGGCGCATGGCCGCCGCGCTGAAGCCGGCCATCGTCCGGTGGGCGTAGCCGGTGTCCCGTTGGTACACCGCCCTCGGCGCGCCGATCAGGGCTATCGACGTGTGGCCCAGGTCGGCCAGGTGGTCCACGCACTTCGCGCCCGCCTCGGCGAAGTCCAGGTCCACGCACGTCAACCTGGCCGCGTCGGCGGGGAAGCCGATCAGGACCGACGGGCGGTCCAACTCCCTGAGCACGGGGACGCGTTCGTCGTGCATCTCCACGTCCATCACCAGCAGGCCGTCCACCTGCGCGCTGCCGGCCACCCGGCGCAGGCCCGCCGCGCCCTGGTCGGCCGTCACGAGCAGGACGTCGTGTTCGTGGCGGCGGGCGGCGGTGGCCACGGCCACCACGAATTGCATGATGACCGGCATGTGCATGCCTTCGCGCATCGGCAGGACCAGCGCCAGCACGTTGGCCCGGTTGCTCGCCAGCGACCGGGCGCCCGCGTGCGGGTGGTAGCCCAGCGCGCGCACGCTGGCCTCCACCCTGGCCTTCGTCGCCTGCGAGATCGATCGGCGGCCGGTCAGCGCGTAGGACACCGTGCTCGGCGCCACCCCCGCGTGCCTCGCCACGTCGGCGATCGTGACCATCAGCCCACCTCCGCCACGCGCACGCCCGCTTCCACCGCGGTCACCGTCAACACCCCGTCCGACCACTCCACCTTCGTCCCTTCCGGTGCTGAACGGTCCGCGTGTTCCGTGTCGTGGAAGGAGATCCACGCGCCGGTGTCGGTGAAGACCACTGTGTCGTCCACCAGGCGGATGCCGTCGCAGTCGTCGAAGTCCACGGCTCGCAGGGTGCCGGAGCGCGGGGGGACGCGTTCGCCGGTCACCTCGACCGTCAGCCTGGCGCGGATGTCGCTGGAGGAAGCGCCGACCAGGAGTTCGTAGCGGCCGGTCTCGACGACTTCGCGGCTTGACACGACGTCCCAGTGCCACAGGTGCTCGACCGGGAGTGTGAGTACGCGGCGCTCCCCTGGGGCCAGGTGCACCCGTTTGAAGGACTGGAGGCGGCGTCGTGGTTGTCTGACGCGGGAGTCCAGGGCTCGTGAGTAGAGCTGCACCACCTCGTCGGCGGCGACCTGGCCGGTGTTGGTGACGCCGATGGTGGCCACGCCGTCGGTCCACGTGAGGCTGTCGTACTCGAACGTCGTGTAGCTCAGGCCGTGGCCGAAGGGGAAGAGCGGTTCGCCCTCGAAGTAGAGGTAGGTCGAGCGCGCTCGGATGATGTCGTAGTCGAACAGGTCCGGGAGGTCACCCGGGTCGGCGTACCACGTTTGGGGGAGGCGGCCGGCGGGTGAGTGCTTGCCCGTCAAAGCCTCCGCGATCGCTCGACCTTGTTCCTGGCCGCCGTGGGACGTCCACAGGGCGGCGGGCACGTCGACGTCCAAGGCGTAGGGGTAGCTGCTCACCAGGACGAGCACGGTGCGCGGGTTGGCGGCCAGCACGGCGCGCACCAGGTCGGCTTGCGGGAGACCCAGCCCTGTCCGGTCCTGGGTCTCCCGGCCGTTGATGTGCGGGTCGTTGCCCACCACCACGACCGCCGCGTCGGCTTCGGCCGCCACCTCCGCCGCCGCGGCGATCCCGTCCACCACCGGCTCGACGGTGAACACCTCGGTCTCGGTGCCCTGCACGACGTTGCGCAGCACGACACCACCGTCCCGCTCGCGCGGCTCGAACAGCTCGCGCACGTCCCACCCGCCCGGCGTGTCCGCCTCGGCGACCAGCTCGCCTTGTTCGGACACCCCGAGGTACTTGGCCGTCACGGCGTCGCGCAGCGTCCACACGCCGTCGCCCCAGTCGAAGACGTCGAACTCCGCCCGCTCCCCCAAGCCGACGATCCCGTCGCGCACACCCAGGTAACGGCCGTCGGCCGCGCGCAACGCGATCCGGTCGACGCCCTCGGCGTAGGACACCGGCCCGTACTCGGACAGTCCACTCAGGACCGTCTCGGCGTAGGGCAGGGTGCCGCTGTACCAGTCCTCGAACACCACGTCGGCGTGGGAGCCGATCACCGCGAGCCTCGCGCCCGGCCGCAACGGGAGCAGGCGGTCGTTGCGCAGGAGCACGACCGACTGGCGCGCCGCCTCCAGCGCCAACTCGCCGTGCGTGCCGATGACGTCGGAGGTGATGGCGGCGTAGGGGTTGTCGTCGGGCGGGTCGAACTCGCCCAGGCGGAAGCGCAGTGCCAGCACGCGGCCCACGGCCCGGTCGATGACGTCCCAGTCGAGCAGGCCGTCCTTCAGGGCGGTCCACACGCTCTCGACCATCAGGGTCGGGTCACCGCCCTGGTCGGTGAAGCTGTCCAGGCCGGCGTTGAGCGCGGCGGCGTGGCCCTCGGACTGCGTCGGCAGGAAACCTTGCAGGCCCGCGATGTTGGACGGCGCGTAGGCGTCGCTGACGATCGCCACGTCCGGGGGCAGGAGGCCCAGCAACGGGCTCACGTGCGCCGGACGGCCGTTGACCAGGTTGTACGACGGCATGACGGCCACCGCCGCTTCGAGCGGTCCCAGGAAGCAGGGCAGCTCGTACTCGTGCAGGACGCGGGGGCGCAGGTCCGACGACGTGACGCACCGGTCGGTCTCGTTGTTGTAGCCCAGGAAGTGCTTGAGCGTCGGCGCGGTGCGCAGGTACCGGGGGTGGCCGCCGCGCAGGCCCGACGCGTACGCGGTGGCCAGCTCCGCGGTCAGCACCGGGTCCTCCGAGTAGCCCTCCTCGTTGCGGCCCCACCGCGGGTCGCGCAGCGGGTTCACCACCGGCGCCCACACGTTCAGGCCGTGCGCCACCGGGTCGCGGTGGTGGAAGCCGCGCGCCTCCGTGCCGACCGCCTCCCCCACCGCGCGCAGCAGGTCGGGGTTCCACGACGCGGCCAACCCGACCGGCTGCGGGAACACGGTGGCCTCGCCCAGCCACGCCACGCCGTGCAGGACCTCGGTGCCGGTGCGGAACTCCGCGACCCCGAGCCTGGGCACGGCGGGCTGCCGCTGGTGCAGCATCGCCACCTTCTCCTCGTCGGTGAGCCGGCCCAGCAGGTCGGACACGCGGTCGGACACCGGCGTCGCCGGGTCGCGGAACGGGGGTTTCACCGGATGCACCTCGCGCGCACGTCGAACACTTCGAACGGACTGCTCGGCGAATCGAACCGTTTCGATCCACGAGGGCGGAATTACCGCCGGAGCAACTGCGGATGAAGTAACGGAAATGTGGCACAGGCCGCACTGCGGCGTCAACACCCCGGGCGGTTTCGAACAATTCGATTCGAACGCGTTCGACACCTTTCGCGAATCGTTCCCGAGGCACGCCGAACGCCCCTCGCACCACGGTGTGCGAGGGGCGACGGCGACCTTCGCGGGCCTAGCCGAACAGTTCCGCGTGCAGCGAGAACGCCGTGGCGATCTCGGCCTGCGCCCAGAACCGGTGGTAGGTGAAGGTCGGTGCGGACCCGCCGTTCAGGTAAGCCTGAACCTTGGGCCAATCGGGGTCGTTCCGGTAGAACGAGCGGATCGACAGGAACGTCGAGTTGCCGTTGATGATGTCGCCGTTGGGCATGTCGCCCGTCCAGCCCGGCGGGACGTAGGTGCCCTCGCCGGTGCTCGCGACGTACGGGTCGTCGAACCGGTTGTAGTCGGTCCGCGTCTCCGGCACGGAGATGCCCTTGGCGGTCTGGTTCGCCAGCATCGCGTTCAGCAGGCCCTCACCCGCGGTGCGGGCGGTGGCGTTGCCGGACTTGGCCGCGTAGTTGAGCAGCGTCTTGGCGTAGGAGGCCGCGACGCCGACGTCCTGGCTGTGGTTGAGCACCCGCACCCGCAGGCTCGCGTTCGCGCCCGGCGTGGTCGGGTTCCAGTTGTCCGGCGCGCCCGTCCACTCCATGTCGGACGGGATCTGGAACGCGCCGCCGGTGCCGATGGTGGTGTTGGCCAGCGCCCACGGGACCCACTTGTCGAGGATCTTCTTGGCGCGCGGGTCACCGGTCATCTGGTACAGCGACGCGGTGCGCTCCATCTGCCACACCTGGAAGCCGAACCAGCGGTTCGACGGCGGGTCCCGCCACACCGGGTGGGCGTCGTAGAACATGCCGTAGAACGTCGGCGTGCCCGCCGGCGGCGTGCCGTACTGGCCCTCCCAGGTGTTGGTGACACCGCCCGCGATGCCGCCGTCGGCCGACTGGAGCCACTGCAGCAACTCCAGCTGGCGGTCCAGCGACTTGGCCCAGTCCTGCTGGCCGGTGGCCGACTTCGGCTTCAGCGCCGGCACCTGCGACAGCGCGTAGGCCGCCAGCGGGTTCTGGTAGCCCTGGTGCGACGCGCCGTCACCGATGCGCCACGCCCAGCCGGCGGACGTGTCCGTCGCGCCGCCCCAGGCGTAGTACCAGGACATCAGGTAGTGCGCGCTGTCCTTGCCGGTCGCGCCGGGGCAGGTCTGCGGGCTGGTGCAGTTGCCGATGCGCTTGAAGTACTTGTCGAACATGGCGTAGCGCAGGTAGTCGCCCATCTTCGCGGCCTTGTCGATCTCCGCGGAGATCTCCGAGCCCTTGCCCTGCGCGCTCGCCCACTGCTGGGCGAGCAGCGCCACCTGCACCGCGCGCGCGTCGGCGTCGGGCGCGTTGGTGTACTTCCACTGCTTGGCGTAGGACGAGTCCTTGGTGAACAGGTCGAGGAACCCGTTCGGACCGCCGTGCGCGAAGGTGTCGCACGAGGGCTGCGGGATGGTCTCCCACACCGACTCCGACGAGCCGCGCTGGTAGGTGTTGATGTACGCGGGCGCGGTGTTGGTGCCGTCGCCGCACCGGCCGAAGCCGTAGGTGTTGTCGACGTCGAGCAGCCAGTGCATGCCGTAGATGTCCGACGTGCCGTAGGCCGTCTTCAGCTCGTTGGCGATCGGGTCGGAGCCGACCGGCGCGTTGGCGTCGAGCACCGACGGGTACTGGTCCATGCGCGCGTGCTCGGGCGCGTAGGTCGCCGGGTCGGCCGGGTTGTACTTGTCGTTGGTCGGCTGGTCCGCCTTGGCCGGGATGATGTACTTCTCCATCGAGGCCCACGCGGACTTGAACGACGCCCAGTTGCCGGTGATCCGGCCGTAGCTGGCCTCCAGCCACAGGTAGTAGCTGAACGCCTCGGACGTGGTCTGGTGGCCGTGGTCGGGCGCCTCGACCATCAGGGTCTCGACCGAGTGGTAGGGCACCTTCAGACCGTCGGAGAAGGTCCGGAAGTAGCCGCTGGCCGGGTCGTGGATCTTGTTGTACTGGTCCAGGAACGCCTGGGTGAAGTCCGACGAGCCCTTGGCGATCTCGGTCACCGTGGCGGTGGCCGGGGTGATGCCCGTGGCGCTCGCGGTGAACGTCGCGGTGCCGAGGTCGCCGCCGTTGTCCGCCGAGGTGACGGTGACGTTCTGCTTGGTGGCCCAGTTGGCCGTGGTGAACGTCAGCGTCGTCGGGGACGCGGTGAGGTCGGCGCTGCCGGTGCGGGAGATCGTCACGGTGACGCTCGACGAGGGCGCGGTGGCCAGCGAGACGCCGAAGGTCGCCGTGCCGCCCTGCCGGACGTTCAACGTCGGCGGGCTGATCTGGATCGTCTGCCCGGCCAGGACGCGCACGCCGACGGCGGTCGACGCCGTCACGCCGCCCTTGTCGTCGGTGGCGCGGGCGACGATCGAGTGCTCGCCGACCGCCGCGCCGGCCCAGGACCCGGTGTACGGGGCGCTGGTGTCGGTCGCGACGACCGCGCCGTCGGCCAGGAAGTCGACCTTGGCGACGGTGCCGTCGCCGTCACCGGCGTTGGCCGCCAGCGGGATCGCCTGGCCGGACTGGAAGGTCTGGCCGGACGTGGGCGAGGTCAGCGACACGGTCGGCGCGGTGTTGGGGCCCGTGCAGGGGGTGCCGTTGATCGCGAAGTCCGTGGGCGGGCGGTTCTGGCCCGTCCAGCTCCCGTTGAACCCGACCGAGTACTGGGCGCCCGCCGCCAGGTTCGGCGCCCAGGACGGTGCGGTGACGGTGACGGCGTTGCCGCTCTGGCTGAACGTGCCGTTCCAGCCCTGCTGCACGCGCTGGCCGTCCGGGAAGGTCCACGTGAGGCGCCAGTTGTTCACCGGGTCGCCCTGGTTGCGGATGGCGACACTGGCGCCGAAACCGCCCTGCCACTGGCTGGTCACCTTGTACTCGACCGTGCACGCCACCGCGGCGTGCGCGGCCGGTGCCACGAGCGGCATCATGCCTGCGGCGGTCGCCGCCGCCGCGATCAGCGCGAACGGCCGACTGCGCGACCGTCCGGCTCTGGTGCGGTACCTCATGCGTCCTCCTCCTGCACGGATCAGCCGTTGACCCGCGAGCCTGCAAAGGGCGGTGGGGTGGAGTCGGCACGGGGCGCCTGGGCGCGCAGAACGCCCCGTGCCGAGGTCTCTCAGGGCTCGACGCCCCAGGTGAGCGCGCCGCCCGCGTGGGCGGTGACGCGGTCGAAGTCGGTCAGCGTCGCGCTGACGCGGTAGCTGTGGTCGTTGGTCTGGTCGAACTGCGACCAGTCGGACTTGGCCACGCGCAGCTGGATGTCACCGGTCTGGGCGCCCGGGTTGAGCGTGCCGGCGGCGAAGGTGACCTGGAGGTAGGCGTCCGCGCCCGTGCGGGCGGTCGCCAGCTTCACCACCGTGGCGCGGACGTTGGCGCAGCCGACCACGGCCCAGTCGCAGAACACCTGGTAGTTGGCGTTGGTGGCGTCACCGGTGAACCAGTACCGCAGCGTCACGGTGTCCAGCCCGACCGCGGCGGCGCCCCGGTTGACCAGGTTCAGCGTGGTGCCGATCTGGTTCGCGGTCGCGCCGCCGTTGCCGCGCTGCTGCGCGACCAGGCCGCCGGTCACCGACCCGGCCTTGGTGCGGAAGGTGACCGCGGTGCTCGCCGCCGAGACGTTGCCCGAGGTGTCCCTGGCCCGCACCGAGAACGTGTACGCGGTGTCCGGGGTGAGGCCGGTGACCTGGGCGGTGGTGCCGCTCGCGGTGGTGGCCACGGTGCCGTCCGGGCGCAGGACGTCGTAGCCCGCCACGGCGACGTTGTCCGTGGCCGCGGTCCAGCTCAGCGTGGCGCCGGAGCCGGTGACACCGGTGGCGGTCAGTCCACTCGGGACGGTCGGGGCCTCGCGGTCGGTCGGGACCTCACCGGGCTCCCTGCCCCACTGGACCGCGCCGTTCTCGCGCAGCACCAGCCGGTCGGTCTGCACGACCGTGTTGCCCGAGCCCAGGCCGGTGTACGACCAGTCGTTGGTCGGGTCCCACGTGCCGGCGCTGGCGATGCGGAACTGCACCTCGTGCCGGTGCGCGGACTGGCCGCCCGGGTAGACGTCCGGGCACGGGATGTCCACGAAGTAGACGTTCCCGCTGAACCGGGTCGGGCCGCTCGCCGTGCCGCACTGGTTGTAGTTCGTGGTGACCGTGATCTGCTCGGGCGTGGTCGAGCCGTCGAGGGTGAAGTAGTAGCGCAGCGAGCCGTTGAACGTCCGGGCGGGCCACGCGCTCTTGTTGATGATGAACGCCTTCACCTCGGTGAACTGCGCCGCGGACTGGTTCACCGACGCCTGCACGGTCAGCTCCGGGCCGTCCGGGGTCTCGGCGACCGGGAAGGTGGCCAGGGGCGTGCCGCCGTACTCCTTGTAGAGCCGGGCCAGCGCGCCGGTGAAGCCCGCGTTGTAGTCCAGCGCGACCTCGTTGGCGATGTAGTCCTGGCGGCTGTCGGTGTACTTGTCGTCGTTGGTGCTCGGGCCGCCGACCAGCGCGCCGTACAGGACGTGCCGGCTGGTGGCCGGTTCCTGGATGCTGTCGGCCCACGCGCCGTGCGCCGTGCGGTGGTGGGGGTTGCGCGGCGGGTTCGCGCCGAAACCGACGACGTAGCTTGAGTTGCGCGGGTTGTCGCCCAGCGCGTAGTTGATCTGCTTGACGCCGAAGTCGTGGTAGGTCGTGGCCCGGGCCGGGTCGGTGGCGCGCAGCCAGTCGCCGTAGACCAGGGCGACGAACGCCGTGTTGGCCGCGTACCGCAGCGAACCCCAGGTGTCGAGCACGGCCTGGCCGCCGGGCGAGTAGCGGATCCGGTTGCCGTTGTAGCCGGTGGTCCAGTAGTCCAGCCAGCGGTTGGCGTCGGCCACGTACTCGGCCTCGCCGGTGAGCTTGGCCAGCAGGGCGTAGGAGCCGTAGGACTTGTCGTCCCACGCGATCGTCCACTTGTAGGACCGCGTGGTGGACTGCGGTTCGGTGGACAGCTTCGGGTACTCGGCCTTGGCCTTGGTCAGGTAGGCGGCGTCACCGGTCGCGCGGTACAGCCAGATCGCGCCCCACACCAGCTCGTCCTGGTAGCCGCTCCACGAGTTGTAGAAGCTCGCGGCGTCGGTGATGCAGGAGCTGTACTTGCCGCGGTAGGTGTCGGCGAAGGTGTAGAGCTGCTTGGCGTGGGTCAGCAGCGTCGCGGCGTAGGCGGGGTCGGTCGGCTTGAACACCATCGAGGACGCGGCCAGGGCGGCGGCGTACTCGCCGGCGAGGTCCGAGCCGGGGCAGGAGGCGTCCACTTTGTACGCCGGGCGCGCCATCCGCATGACCTCGGCGGGACCCCACCAGGCGTGGTCGGGGTTGCCCGCGCCGACCTGGCCGTAGACCACGTTCGGGGACGGGTGCGCCTTGACGATCCAGTCCGTGCCCCACTTCAGGTTGGACAGCAGGTGGCGCAACTGGCCGGAACCCTCGTAGGCGTCGCGGTTCTCCACCGCGCCCCACGCGAGCATCGTCATGGACGCGCCGAAGGGCAGGCCGAACTTCACGTGGTCGCCGGCGTCGTAGAACCCACCGGTCAGGTCGAGCCCGACGTCCGAACCGTCGCGCAGGGCGGAGTCGCCGCGCCAGTTCACGCGGTTGTCCGCGGGCAGGTCGCCGGAGCGTTGGGCGTCGTAGAACCAGATCGACTTCTGCAGCGCCTCGCCGTAGTTGAACGCGGGCGCGGCCGTCGCCTCGGGTTGGGGTGCGGTGAGCGTCAGCGCGCCGACCAGCAGCGCGAGCGTGCCGGTCAACGCACCGGACATGCGTCGTCGCATGCGGTGCCTCCAGGAAGCAGGGGATTCTGGGAGCGCTCCCAGCGCTGGACTGTAACCGCAACGCAACACCGTGAAAAGAGGGTGTGCCGCAGCCCGTCGGCCAATGCGCCGAACGCTCCCCGAGAAGTAGTCCGAATGCCGCAATTCGAGAATTGAGCCCGTTCGCCGTTCGACCGGTCGCAGCGTTACCGGAATGGAGCAACCACCCTCGGAAACGCCTACTCAGCGTGCCGCCGGCCACTCCTCCGGCGCTCTTCACGACGATTCGAGGTCGATTCGATGCGATTCGATCCACCGACCGTGAAAACGATCAACGGGGTGCCGCCGACGCACCCAGTCGGTTGCCCCTTTTGCCGAACGGTTCGGAATGGTTACAGTGCCGCCGACTGGGAGCGCTCCCAATGCGGGGCGGTCCCACCGACATCGGCGTCGGCGAGAGGAAGGCGATGAGGAAAGGCATGGCGGCAGCCGCGGGAGTGCTGTCCGGCACCCTGGTGGCGGGCGCGGCGGTCCTGGCCCTCGGCGGCGGCGCGCACGCGGCCGACTCGGCGTTCTACGTGGACCCGAACACGGGCGCGGCGCGGTGGGTCGCGGCGAACCCCGGCGACTCCCGGACCCCGGTGATCCGCGACCGGATCGCGTCGGTCCCGCAGGCGCGCTGGTACACCACGTCCAACACCTCGACGGTCCGCGCGGAGGTGGACGCTTTCGTCGGCGCGGCGGCGAGCGCGGGCAAGATCCCGATCCTCGTCGTCTACAACATCCCCAACCGCGACTGCGGCGGGGCGAGCGGCGGCGGCGCCCGGTCGCACGCCGAGTACCGGGCGTGGGTGGACCAGGTGGCGGCGGGCCTGGGCGGTCGGCGGGCGTCGATCGTGCTGGAGCCCGACGTGCTGCCGATCATGACCAACTGCCAGTCGGCCGAGCAGCAGGCCGAGACGCGGGCGTCGATGGCGTACGCGGGCAAGCGGCTCAAGGCCGGCTCGGCGCAGGCGAAGGTGTACTTCGACATCGGCCACTCGGGCTGGCTCAGCCCGAGCGAGGCGGCCGGCCGCCTGCGGGCCGCGGACATCTCCAACAGCGCCGACGGCATCTCGCTGAACGTGTCGAACTACCGGTACACGAGCACGGAGACCAGCTACGCGCACAGCGTCCTGAACGCCCTGGGCGACTCGCGCCTGAAGGCCGTGATCGACACCAGCCGCAACGGCAACGGTCCCGCGGGCAGCGAGTGGTGCGACCCGCCCGGCCGCGCCATCGGCACGCCGAGCACCACCAACACCGGTGACGCCCGCATCGACGCCTACCTGTGGGTCAAGCTGCCCGGCGAGGCGGACGGCTGCATCGCGGCGGCCGGCCAGTTCGTGCCGCAACGCGCCTACGACCTGGCCATCGCCGCCGGCCCGACCTCAACCACCACCACCACCACGACCTCCACGACCACGCCCCCTCCCGGCAACGGATGCGCGGTGCGGCACCGCGTGGTGAGCGCGTGGTCGGGCGGTTACACCGGGGAGATCGTGATCGAGAACCGGGGTGCGCCGATCGACGGCTGGACCCTGGCCTTCTCCGCGCCCGGCGTGACCGTCACCCAGGGCTGGAACGGGACGTGGACCGACACCGGGGACGTGGTCCGGGTCGGCAACGCGTCCTGGAACGGCAAGCTCGGCACCGGTGGAACCGCGACCATCGGTTACAGCGCGAGCTTCTCCGGAGCCACCCCGCCGTTCTCGTCTCCCACCCTGAACGGCGTGGCCTGCTCCTAGAGAACCGTTCCCAGCCCCCAGCGGCTCCCCGTGCCCGGCGATGGCAGTCCCCGGCACGGGGAGCCGCTCTTATCCTGGAGCCATGACACACGACGAGGCCGTGGCCGTCCTGACCGACCCGGCCTCCCCACCGGAGACCCGCTACGAGGCCCACGCGACGCTGACCGCCGCGGCCGCCACCGGCGACGCCCAGGCGGAGGCCACCCTGCACTGGCTCCGCTACAACCGCTCGGGCCGCTCAGCCTGCGACGTCGACTAGCGCCACGGACCGGCCACGGGTTCCAGCGCCTCGGCCAGCCACCCACCGTAAGCCGCGGTGCCCTCGTGAGAGGCGTAGATGACCCAGTCGAGCCCGCCGTCGGTCCACATCCCCTCGGCACCGGTATAAGAGGGAACGAGCGCGGCGACCTCGATTTCCCGATCCGCGCCCCATTCCCGCAGTTCAAAGACCCGCTCTACCCCACGCGCCCGCAGCAGCGCACGCAGGCCGTCCACCCACTCGTCGTCCCAAGCCGTCTGGGTGCTCACGACCAACACGCCCGGCACGACGTCGTCGAACTCCAACGGCATCCAGCCCGCGACCGAAGGACCCCACCGCTCCAACAGCAACGCACGCCACCGCTCGCCCTCTTCCGCGCTCAACGTCCGCCGATACGCCAGGGGCTCGACCACCACCTCGTCCGCCGACGTCCACCCCACCACGGCACGCGCGAACCGGGCACGCTCATCCCGCATCGCAGCGTCCTCGGCCGCGTCCCCCCGCGAGTCGGTCTCCGACGTCCGCGCCGCCCACGCGAGCGCCCGCAGCACCGACGGCAACGCATCCGGCAGATCGTCCACATCAAGCCGCTCGACCTCGACCAACATCGCGTCGACAACGTGCCGAGCGCCGACACCCCGAAGTTCGGAGCACCGGTCCACGAGGTACCGACGGGCGGCGGTGTGCAGGGTCAGCGGGTCCACCCGTCGATGATGGCCGACAATGGACGGGTGCCACCAACCTGCCGTTGCGGCTCGGGCGAGCCCTACGAGTCCTGCTGCGCCCCGTACCACCAGGGCGACAAACAGGCTCCCACCGCGGAAGCCCTGATGCGCTCACGCTTCACCGCCTTCGCCCTCCGCGACGAGGCCTACCTCCTGGCGACCTGGCACCCGACCACAAGGCCAAGGCACCTCGACTTCGACCCGGACCAACACTGGACCCACCTCCAGATCCACAACCGGACCGAAGGCACCCCGTTCCACACCACAGGCACAGTCGAATTCACCGCCCACTACCGCTACCAGGGCGAACCGCAAGAACTGCACGAAAACAGCCGCTTCACCCGAGAAGCCACCCGCTGGCTCTACGTAGAACCCATCTAGACAAACGCGCGCCATGCTCTTCCAGGGCTGCCAAGCCACAGGAAGGGCCTCGGTTCGTCCCCCGTACGGCCTGGGCGCAGCCCAACCACAGATCGCCGGGGTCGGCCTGAAAAAGTTTCGCGAGGA
>NZ_JBEZBW010000163.1:0-12119 GCF_040647305.1 Saccharothrix sp. NPDC042600
CCGATCTCCCCGAGCCGGCCGCCGGCACCGAGTCGGCGGCCGGGCCACTGGGCCGGCCGCCGGCCCGCTGGGTCTGCACCGGCGTTGACCAGCGGTCTAAGTTGTTCGCCATGACCCGACCTGCTGGACTGCGGGAACGCAAGAAGCTCGCGACCCGTACCGCGTTGGCCGACGCCGCGCTCCGGCTCTGCCTGGAGCGCGGCGTCGACGGCGTGACGGTCGAGCAGGTCGCCCACGAGGCCGGCGTGTCCCTGCGGACCTTCTTCAACTACTTCTCCTCGAAGGAGGAGGCGGTCGTCGCGGGCGACGTGGCGACGGCCGAGGCCTTCGTGCGGGCGTTCGCCGAGCGGCCGGCCGACGAACCGGTGCTGGAGGCGCTGCGCCGGGCGCTGGTGGCCATCCTGCCCGAGCACGTGGACCGGGCGAAGCTGGAGCAGTTGCGCCTCCTGCGCCGCACGCCCACCCTCCTGCCCGCCCAGCTCGCGGCCTTCCACGCCCAGGAACGGGCGCTGGCGGGTGTGGTCGGCGAACGGGTCGGCCTCGACCCGGCCACCGACCTCTACCCGGTGATGTTCGCCGCCACGGTCATGGCCTCGGTCCGGGTGGTCGTCACGCAGTGGCTCGACACCGGCGACCGGCGCCCGCTGGCCGACCTGGTCAACACCATGATCGACCAGCTCGACGCCGGTTTCCGCCGCTGACCCGGCCGGTCAGTCCCAGGCGACCGGCAGGCTGTGCACCCCGTACACCAGCATGTCCGAGCGCAACGGCACCTCCGCCGCCGGCAGGTCCAGGCGCAGGCCCGGTAGGCGGCGCAGCAGCTCGGTGAACCCGACCGCCATCTCCACGCGCGCCAGTTGCTGGCCCAGGCACTGGTGGATGCCGTGCCCGAACGCCAGGTGCGACACCCGCCCCCGCGCCACGTCCAGCTCGCCCCGCTCGCCGTAGACCCGCGGGTCGCGGTTGGCCACCGGCACGTTGACGACCACCGTCTCGTCGGCCGGGATGCGCACGCCCGCGACCTCGACCTCCTCCAGCGTGGTGCGCACCGGACCGAGGTGCACGATCGACAGGTAGCGCAGCAGCTCCTCCACCGCGCCGTCGATCAGCGACGGGTCCGAGCGCAGCTTCTCCAGCTCCTCCGGGTGTTCCAGCAGCGCGAACGTGCCCAGCGCCAGCATGTTCGCGGTGGTCTCGTGGCCCGCGATGAGCAGCAGCAGCGAGATGCCCACCAACTCGTCGTCGGTCAGCTCCGGTGCCGCGGTGATCAGGCCGGACAGCAGGTCGTCGGTCGGCTCCGCCCGCTTGGACCGCACCAGCCCCCGCATGAACGCCCGCAGCTCGTCGGACGCCTTCACGACCTCCTCGGCGGGCGCGTTCAACCGCAGCAGGGTGCTCGAACGCTCCTGGAACTGGGCGCGGTCGGCGTAGGCGACGCCCAGGAGTTCGCAGATCACCAACGACGGCACCGGCAGGGCGAACGCCGGCACCAGGTCCGCCCGGTTGCCGGCGGCGATCATGGCGTCCAGGTGCTCGGTGACGATCTCCTGCACGCGCGGGGTCAACTGGCGCATCCGCCGCACGGTGAACTGGCCGGTGAGCAGCCGCCGGTAGCGGGTGTGCTCCGGGGCGTCCATGGTGATGAAGTTGCCCGCCCGCACGGCGGGATCGGTCATCCGCCGGCGCAGCGCCTCGGGCAGCTTGCGCAGCACGCGTTCACTGCGGAAGCGGTCGGAGCTGAACCGGGCGTCGGCCAGCACGGCTCGCGCCTCCTCGTGGCCGGTGATCAACCACGCGGTGTCGCCGTCGCCCATGGTCACCTGGTGCACCGGACCCCGCGCGCCCAGGTCGGTGAGCCGGGTGGACGGGTCGAACGGGCAGCCGGGTGCGCGTTCGGTGTACTCGGTCGGCAGTCGCAGCGCCAGGCGGTCCTGGCTCGGTCCCCGGGAAACGGTGGGGCTGGTCATCCGCGAGTCCTGTTCCCGACCCGGTCCGTGACCGGGTCGTTGCTCAGGGTGTTGGTAAGCCACGGTACCGACGAAGGTGCACGGCGTGCACGTTTTTTAGGACGACGCCGGCGGTGACAGGGCTTCGTCCACCCACTCGGCCAGCGCCCGGCCGGGGTGCTCCAGCCAGTGGGCGGTCGCCGCGCGGATGGTGGCGAGGAAGGTCGCGGCCAGCACCCTGGACCGCAGCGGGTCCGCGCCCCGGCGGGCCGCCTCGGCGGCCAGTTCGCCCTCGACCGCCGCGAACGCCGCCACCTGGTGGGGGAGCAGGCTCGGGTGCAGGCGCAAGAGCCGGCGCTGGGCCACCCACGCCGGGTCCAGGCGGTCGCTGTCGGCCAGCAGGGTCGCGGCGCCGGCGCGGAAGGCGGTGGCGGGTCCTTCCGCGGCGGGGCGGTCGCGGATCGCCTCGACCAGCCCGCGCAGGCGCAGGCGGTCGGCGTGGAAGATCGCGTCCTCCTTGCCCGCGAAGTAGTTCGAGAACGTGCGGCGCGAGACGTCGGCGGCGTCCGCGATGGCCTCGACGGTCACCCGGTCCGGTCCGTGCTCCAGCGCCAGCCGCAGGGCGGCCTCGTGCAGGGCCAGGCGGGTCGCCGCTTTCTTGCGTTCACGGAGGTCCATCGAGATCCAGGTTACTTCCCAATGGGCAAACTTGCACAGCGAGCAACTTTGATAGATGCTTGTAGTAAGCAAGCATTCGGGAGGTCGACGTGGACCCCAACGGTGAGCTGGTCGAACGGCTGCGCGGACTGGTGCGGCTCGTGCGGCGGATCAAGCAGGAGGGCGCGGGTCACCACCCGGTCCTGCCCGCCGGCCTGGTCACGACGCTGACGCTGATCGACCGGTCGACCGGGTGCCGCGCCAAGGACCTGGCGGCGCACGCGGGCCTGGACCCGTCCACCGTCAGCCGCGCGGTCGGCACGCTCGTCGCCCACGGGCTGGTGGAGCGGCGGGCGGACCCGGCCGACGGGCGGGCCGGCGTCCTGGTCGTCACCGCCGCCGGGCACGCCGTGCTGGCCCAGGCCCGCGGTTGGTACGGCGACCTGCTCTCCCGGGCGCTCGCCCACTGGGACCCGGCCGAGGTCGAGGCGGTCACCGCCGCGCTCGGCCGGCTCACCGCCGACGTCGAAGCAACGCTGGAGGCAAGCCGATGACGAGCACCCCGGAGCCGGTCGCGACAGCGCACCGCGCTCCCGTGCCGATGAACCACCGCCAGATCATGGAGGCGCTCAGCGGGCTGCTGCTCGTGCTGTTCGTGGCCATGCTCAGCGGCACGGTGGTGTCCACCGCGCTGCCGCAGATCATCGGCGCGCTGGACGGGTCGCAGACCCAGTACACGTGGGTCGTCACCGCGACCCTGCTCACCGCCACCGCGAGCACCCCGATCTGGGGCAAGCTCGCCGACCTGTTCGACAAGAAGACGATGGTGCAGGTCGCCATCGTCGTGTTCGCGGTCGGGTCGGTCGTCAGCGGGTTCGCCCAGTCCGCCGGGCAGCTCATCGCGGCGCGGGCGTTCCAGGGCATCGGCGTGGGCGGCCTGCAGGCGCTGGTGCAGGTGGTGATCGCGGCGATGATCCCGCCCCGCGAACGCGGCCGGTACAACGGCTACCTCGGCGCGGTGATGGCCGTGGCGACGGTCGGCGGCCCGCTGCTGGGCGGGCTGATCGTGGACACCTCCTGGCTGGGCTGGCGGTGGTGCTTCTTCATCGGCGTGCCGGTGGCGTTGATCGCGCTGGTGGTGTTGCAGGCGACGCTGAAGGTGCCCGGCGTGCGGCGGGCCGACGTCAAGATCGACTACCTGGGCGCGGGGCTGATCGCCGCCGGTGTGTCGCTGCTGCTGGTGTGGATCTCGTTCGTGGACGACTCGTTCGCCTGGATCTCGTGGCAGAGCGGCGCGATGGTCGGCGGGTCGGTGGCGTTGCTGGCGCTGGCGGTGTTCGTGGAGTCGCGCGCCGCGGAACCGGTGGTGCCGCTGGGGATCGTGCGGCGGCGGACGACCGCGCTGGCGATCCTGGCCAGCGTCGCGGTGGGCATGGCGATGTTCGGCGGCGCGGTGTTCCTGGGGCAGTACTTCCAGATCGGGCGCGGGTACACGCCCACCGAGGCCGGGTTGCTGACCATCCCGATGATGGCGGGCGTGCTGGTCACGTCCGTCGTCAGCGGGCGGTTGATCACTCGCAGCGGGCGGGTCAAGCCGTACATCGTGGCCGGCGCGGTGGTGCTGGTGGCCGGGTTCGCGCTGCTGGGCGTGGTGGACCACGAGACGTCGCTGGTGTTCGTGGGCGGCGCGATGCTGCTGGTGGGCGCCGGGGTCGGGATGAGCATGCAGAACCTGGTGCTGGCGGTGCAGAACACCGTGCCGCTGCGCGACATCGGGGCGGCCAGCGCGACCGTCGCGTTCTTCCGGTCGCTGGGCGGCACGATCGGGGTGTCCGTGCTGGGCGCGGTGCTCGCCCGGGACGTGGCCGACCGGATCACCGACGGGTTGCGGCAGGCCGGCATCCCGGCGAACGGCACCAGCGGCGGCAGCTTGAACCTCAACGCGCTGCCGGAGTCCGTGCGGCACATCGTCCGCGCGGCCTACGGCGACTCCACCGGGCACATCTTCACCATCTCGGCGTGCATCGCCGTGGTGGGCGTGGTGGCGGCGTTGCTGCTCAAGCCGATCGTGCTGCGGTCGAGCCTGGACCTGGACAAGGGGTGAGGCGGGCGGCGGGGTCCCGGCCCCGCCGCCCCCGGTTCAGCGGTCGAGCGTGACGATCGAGACGCTCGCCGAACCCGTGTTGGTCACCAGCACGAACCGCTTGCCCGGCCCGGACGCCGTCCAGCGCGGGTCGGTGCCCACGGCCACCTCGCCGAGGACCTCGTGCGTGCGGGTGTCGAACGTGGTGACCGTGCCGGAGCCCGAGTTCGCCACGTACGCGACCCGGCCGCCCGCGTGCAGCGCGAGGCCGCGTGGGTTGCGGCCGACGGTGATGGTGGCGGTGACGGCGCGGGTCCGGGCGTCGATGACCGAGACCGTGCCGCCCAGGGTGTTGCTGACGTAGACGGTCCGGTCGTCCGGGGTCACCAGCACGCCGCGTGGCTCGTCGCCGACCGGGATGGTCGCCACGGCGGTCTTGGCCGAGGTGTCCACCACCGACACGGTGTCCGAGTCGGAGTTGGCCACGTAGGCGTACCGGCCGCCGGAGGTGAACGCGATGCCGCGCGGCGCCTTGCCGACCGGGATCGAGCCGGTGACCTCCTGCGAGCGCGTGCTGATGACGGTCAGGGCGTTGGCGCCCGTGCTGCTCACGTAGACCGACCGGCCGTCCGGGGTGAGCGCGGCCCAGCGCGGCGCGTCGCCCACCGGCACGGTCTTGACCACGGTCCGCTTCGCGGTGTCGATGACCGACACGTCGTCGGAGTCGCGGTTGGCGACGTAGGCGTGCCGGCCCGACCGGTCGAACGCGATCCCGTACGGGAACGTGCCGACCGGGATGGTGGCGACGGCGGTGCGGCGGCGGACGTCGAGCACGGACACCGTGTTGGACCCGGCGTTGGCGACGTAGGCGTGGCGGTGGTCGGGGGTGTAGGTCACCGTGCGCGGGTTGAGGCCCACGCCGATCGTGCCGACGACGACCGGCGTGCCCGTCGCGGCCTGGGCGGTGCCCGGGAGCGCGACGAGCAGCACGGCGGGGAGCAGCAGGGCGAGGCGGTTGAGCAAGTCGTGCCCCTTTCAGGTCCGGAGCCGGTCGCGGGCGGCGGCGTAGGTGGCCGCGCCGACGATGAGGACGAGCGGCAACACGTAGTCGCCGTCGCGTTCGACGAATTGGAACCATTCCTGCCCGACCAGCGGCCGGAGCAGTTCGGTCGCGAGTTTCCACCCGAGCACGAACCACAGCAGCGGTATCGCCGGGCGGACCAGCACGGCCAATCCGAGCAGGATCTCGAAGAAGCCGAACAACACCATCAGGTTGGCCGAATCGACGGTGGCCCGTTCGACGCCGAAGAACGCGAAGAAGTCGTACCAGTACTTCTTCTGCTCGAAAGCGCCGAAACCGCCGTGGCCGATGAGCAGCAGCGCCAGGCCGCCGCGCGCGGCCCAGTGCACGCCGACGTGCGCGCGGTCGGACACGGTCGCGGGCCGCTCGCCCTTGCCCAGCCAGCCGCGCACCGACCAGCCGCCGAAGCCGACGAGGACCAACAGGGCCAGCGGCATGCCGTAGTTGCCGCCCCGCTCCAGGAACTCCCACCAGCCCTCGCCGACCGCCGGTCGCAGCAGCGCGGTGAACACGCCCCACGCGGTGGCGTGCAGCAGCACGATGCGAACCGGCCAGAACAGGACGATCAAGCCGACGGTGATGTCCACCGCGCCCGTGGCGTACATGAGGTAGTCGACGGCGGCGTCCGCCGGGATGCCGAACAGGTCGTAGTAGGGCAGCCACGCGCGCGACCGGCTCAATCCGGCCCAGCCGTGGCCGAGGTATTCCACCGCCACGCCGACGCGCAGCAGCCAGTACAGCTTGGTGACCACCGGGGCCTGGGCCCATTTCTCCCACCAGGTCGCGCCGGTGTCCCTCCGTATCGATTGGTCGGTCACGGTTCCCCCGTTCCGCGGCGGGCAGAGGCTGACCACTTCGAAAGTACGGAATGCGCGGCGCGGGGCAATCGACGAAAAGAACCAATGTGGGGCGTGATGTGAAATGCATCAAAAACCGAGCTAATCAATTTGTTGGCGCAGGGGTTCCCGCCCGTTTTGCGGAGGGCGTCCGGGGACGTGTTCTCCCGCCGCGCCGGTGCGGACCGGTGGGCGCGTGTGGGGGCGGTCCTCCATCGGGTCTGGTGTCGTGGCCTCCCGGGTGGGCAGGGTGGTGGCGACCGTTGACGTCATGGAAGCACCTCAGCGAGGATTGCCTCAATGGAAGTTGACACCAACCTTCGGGTGAGGGCGGCGCTGCACCACGCGCTGTCCGACCCGGTCCGCCTCGGCATCGTGGACCTGCTCGCCGTCGGCGACCGCTCGCCCGGCGAGCTGGCGCACGCCTTCGACCTGACGTCCAACCTCCTGGCCCACCACCTCAAGGTGCTGCGCGACGTCGGCCTGGTGCACCGCGCCCGCTCGCACGCCGACGGGCGGCGCGCCTACGTCCGCCTGCTGCCCGCCCCGCTGGAGCTGCTCCGAGTCACGCCGTCGGTCACCGCGCCGCGCGTGGTGTTCGTCTGCACCCGCAACGGAGCCCGCTCGCCGCTGGCCGCCGCCGTGTGGCGCACCCGCAGCGCCATCCCGGCCACCAGCGCGGGCACCCACCCCGGACCGCGGGTCAACCCGCGCGCCCTGGCCGTCGCCCACCGGCACGGGCTGCGGTTCGACCGCGAGACCACCGCGAGCGTCGCCGAGGTCGTGCGGGAGGACGACCTGGTGGTCGCGGTGTGCGACAAGGCCTACGAGGAACTCGGCAGCGCGGTGCACTGGTCGGTCCCCGATCCGCGCACCGACGAAGACCTGGAGGACGTCTTGGCGCAGCTCACCGAGCGCGTCGACCGGCTCGCGGCGATCGCGGGAGCACCGTGACCGGGGTCGGGTTGGGCACGATCGCCCGCGAGTGGGGTCGGATCGGGTGCATCGGGTTCGGCGGTCCGCCCGCGCACATCGCGCTGCTGCGCGACCTGTGCGTGACGCGGCGGGGGTGGCTGGACGAGGAGGAGTTCGAGCACGGCATCGCCGCCACCAACCTGCTGCCCGGCCCCGCGTCCACGCAGCTCGCGATCCTGTGCGCGTGGAAGCTGCGCGGCACGGCCGGCGCGCTGGTGGGCGGGTTCTGCTTCATCGTGCCCGGGCTGGTGGTGATCCTGGCGCTGGCCGCGTTGTTCCTGGCCGCCGACCCGCCCGCGTGGGTGACCGGCGCGGCGGCGGGCGCGGGCGCGGCGGTGCCCGCGGTGGCGCTGCACGCCGCGTGGGGGTTGGTCCCGGGTAGCTGGAAGCGGGTGGCCGACCGGGCCGCGCGCGTGCGGTGGGTCGGCTACCTGGTGGCCGGGGCCGTGGCGGCGGCGGTGACCGGGCCGTGGCTGGTGCTGGTGCTGCTCGTCGCCGGGCTGGTCGAGGTGTCCGTGCACGCGCCGTCCTCGCGGCGCGCGTGGCCGGTGGTGCTCGCGCTGCCCGCGACCGGCGGCGGGCTGCTCGGCGTCGCCTGGGTCGCGGCCAAGGTCGGCGCGCTGTCCTACGGCGGCGGGTTCGTCATCATCCCGCTGATGCAGCGCGACGCCGTGCACACCTACGGCTGGATGACCGACGCGCAGTTCCTCAACGCCGTGGCGCTGGGCCAGATCACGCCCGGACCGGTGGTGCAGACCGTCGCCGTGGTCGGGTTCGCCGCCGCCGGGCTGGTCGGGGGAGTGCTGGCCGCCGTGGTCGCGTTCGCGCCGTCGTTCGCGTTCGTGATCTTCGGCGGGCCGAGGCTGGAACGCCTGCGGGACAACAGGAAGGCCCAGGCGTTCCTGACCGGCGCGGGCGCGGCGGCGGTCGGCGCGATCGGCGGTTCCACGCTGCCGCTGGCGTTGTCGCTGCACGAGCCGTGGCAGTTCGCCGTGCTGGCGGGAGCGGTGGTGTGGTTGCTGGCGCTCAAACGCGGGGTCGTGTCGGCGCTGCTCACGGCCGGTGTGCTGGGTGCGCTGATCAGCTTGCTGTGACGCCGCCGTGGTAGAAGTACCGGCCCAGGCCGATGGTGAACATCAGCAGCCCGTACAGCGCGTGCTCCACCGAGACCACCAGCAGTGACCGGGTCTCGCGGTAGCGGGCGGCGAAGACCGCGCCGCCCGCGGCCGACAGCGCGACCGCGACCCAGTTGCCGAACGCGATGTGCACGAACCCGAACGCCACCGCGCCGGCCGCCACCGTGCCGGTCGGGCCGAACACCGGTTCGTAGCGGTGGAACAGGAACGCCCGGAACAGCAGTTCCTGCGGGTACACGCTGAGCAGCGGGTAGAACACCACGACCGCCGCCCACAGCAGGGGTTGTTCCCGCGGCAGCACCAGCAGCGCGTCGGGCGTGAGCACCGCGACCGCCGCCGCGCAGCCCGCCGCCGTGAGCGTCCACAACGTGAGCATCGGTCGCCACTGCCCGCGCAGCGCCTCGGGCCGCCAGAACGAGCGCCGGTCGAACCCGGTGCGCCACAGGTGCCACACCACCGCCGCGCCCAGCACCAGCAGCACGGGGATCGGGCTCGTGCCGCGCCACAGCAGGGTGTACGCGGTCACCAGGCCGAAGAACACCACGACGAACTCGGCGGCGAGGTACCAGCGCGATGCGGGTTCGAGCCGTACCGGAACGGACACGGCCCACAACGTACCGAGCCGCGCATATCGCACGGGTCAAGGGAAGTGTCGGGCGTGTTCCGCAAGGGAACGGAGCGGAAGGTGCATGTGCACCGTTAGCATCGCCCCACCCCCGGTGACGCCGGGGTCGAAGGGGGACGGGTGGGGATGACGACCGGGGAGGTCCCGGCCGCACAGCTCGTGGGCGAGGACGTGGAGGTCGTCGGCGCCCGGGTCACCGGTGTGCTCGACCTGACCGACGCGCCGCCGAGCACGCTGCGGTTCGTGCGGTGCCGGTTCGACGAACCTCCGGTGCTGCGCGAGGCGTCGATGCGCGCGCTGGAGTTCCACGGCTGCGAGCTGCCGGGCCTGGACGCGCGGCGCCTGCGCTGCCGGGGTGACGTGGTGCTGGCGGGCACCGTGGTGCACGGCGCGGTCGAGCTGGGTGACGCCGAGGTCGGCGGCGAACTGTCGTTCGAGGACAGTCGGGTCGGCGCGGTGTTCGCGCGGCGGGTGTGCGTGGGCGGGGACGTGCAGTTGGCCGGGGCCGCGTTCGGCGAGGTCGCCGGCGTGTCGCTGGACCTGCGCGGCGCTCGCGTGGGCGGTGGTGTGCTGGGCGAGAACGAGGTCCGCATCGGCGTCACGGCCGAGGGTTCGCTGCTGCTGGCGGACGCCCGGGTCGGCGGGGCGCTGTGCCTGCGGCAGTCGCGGCTGGGTGCCGTGAGCGCGGACCGCGTGCGCCTGGTCGGCGACCTGGACGCCACCGAGGCCCGGCTGACGCTGTCGCTGGTCGGCGCGTCGGTGGGCGGCTCGCTGGTGCTCGGCGCGGCCGAGGCGGACGCGTTGGCGCTGGACCGGGTTCGGGTCGCCGGGCACGTGCACCTGGCGTTCGCGCTGGTGCGGTCGGGCGTGAGCCTGGTGGACGCGCGGGTCGGTGGCGACCTGCGGGCGTCGTGCGCGGAACTGCACGACTTCATCGGCACGCGGGCCAGGGTGACCGGTGACGTGGACCTGGGACAGCTGCGCGTCGAGGACGTCGTGTGCCTGTCCGCCGCGGACGTCGGCGGCGTGCTGGACCTGTCGGGCGCGGACCTGGCCGGCGCGCTGGACCTGAGCGCCGCGCGCATCGCCGGCGAGCTGAAGATGGGCGACCTGGCGGCGCAGGGCACCGTGGACCTCTCCGGCGCGGCCGTCCGCTGCCGGGTGGACCTGCGCGGCGCGCACCTGGGGGCGCGGCTGGACGCGTGCGGCCTGGTGACGTGGGAGCTGCGGCTGGCGGTCGAGGACCCGCCGCGGGGGCGGGTCGATCTGCGGGACGCCCGGTGCGCGACGTTGCGGGACAACGGGTTCCTGTGGGGTGCGCGGGGCGGGGTGGAGCTGACCGGGTTCGGGTACCGGCGGTTGGAGCCGAGGCTGGAGGACCGGGTCGCGGTGCGCCGGCGGTTGTCGCAGCTGCGGTCGGCCACCGACCGGTTCACGCCCGACGCCTACGACCGGTTGGCGGACGTGCTGCGGCTGGACGGCCGGGAGTCCGAGGCGGCCGCGGTGCTGGTGGAGAAGCAGCGGTTGCGGTACGCCGAACGCGCCCGCTCCGCCGGCTGGGCCGGCCCGGTCGTCACCGCCTGGAGTTCGCTGCTGCTCAGCCTCACCGGGTACGGGTACCGGTTGGGCCGCGGGGTCGCCTACCTCCTCGCCGTCGCCTCGCTGGTCGCCCTCCTCCTCTTCTGAGTAGCGCAGGCGCTACCACGACGGTCGCGCCCGCGCCCCCGCCAACCGGCGGCTGTCCGCATGGTTCGGTCCACGGGGAACGGAAAGGATCGGTCTCGTCAGTAGTTCCCAGTGCGAAGGAAGAGCATGTCGAGACTGAAGTCCGTGCGTCGTGGAATGGCCCGGGCAGCCGGCGTCCTGCTGTTGGGCGCGCTGGCCGCCACGGCCACGACCGGCACCGCCGGCGCCATCATCAACGGGAAGGACTCCACCGAGCGCTACCCGTTCATGGCCTCGATCCCGGAAACCGTGCCCGCGGCGGGCGGCGCCAAGGGCGTCTGCGGGGCGTCGCTGATCCACCCGCGGTGGGTGGTGACGGCGGCGCACTGCGTTGACCCGGAACGGTCGGGGGCGGTGCCCGACGGGATCGTGCGCATCGGCAGCGACCACCGGACATCCGGTGGCACCGTCCGCACCATCGACCGAGTGGTGCGCCACCCGGACTACCAGGTGGCACCGGGAATGCAGCCGAACCACAACGACATCGCCCTGGTCCGCCTGGACCGCCCGGTCACCGAACGACCGATCCGCATCGCCGACCGAGCCGGCACACCCGGCACCCCGACCCGCCTGCTGGGCTTCGGCACCACGGTCGAGGGATCCGGCCCCGACGAGTGGAAGTTCCCCGAACGCCTCCAACAACTGGACACCCGCCGCGGCGCGGAATCCGAGTGCGCCCCGGGCTTCGCGAACCGAACCCGCCTGTGCACGGTAAGCCGCGAACCCGGCGCGATGGCATGCTCCGGCGACTCCGGCGGCCCCCAACTCCAACGCGGCAAGTGGGGCCGATGGGAACTGATCGGCGTAACCTCGGGCCCAGGCGACGAAGACACCCCGTGCGCAAACGGCCCAGGCCTCTACACCAACGCAACCGCCTACACCGGCTGGATCAAGAAGACCATCACCACCACCCGCTGACCAGCGCCGCAGGCGCGCGCTCTTCGAAGGGCTGCCAAGCCAAGGAAGGGCCTCGGTTCGTTCCCCGTACGGCCTGGGCGCAGCCCAACCGCGCTTCGCTCCTTCTCGCAACCAGCTTTTCCGGTTGCGAGAAGGAG
>NZ_JBEZBW010000164.1:0-12043 GCF_040647305.1 Saccharothrix sp. NPDC042600
CCGGGAAATCTGTGGTAGCCCTTCGGGCGGGCCATACGGAGATGACACAAGCAAGAAGCCCGGCTTGGGTTGTGTCCTCTCCGGTGGACTGCCCGGTCGGCGCTTCGCGCCAAGAGTGGCGCTTCGTGCCCATGGCGGTGGTTTGCGGGCTTGGGTGTGGTGTCGGTCCTGGTGGGTAACGGGGGGCGTGGTCTGGTCGATGTCGCGGGTATGTCGTCGTTCCCGCAGGCTCCCCGTGTTCGGGTGGGTGCCGTTGACGTTTGGGCTGTTCGTGAGTCCGACGTCGCCGCGCATGTCGTCCAGTGTTGGCAGCGGGGTGAGGGTGGGGCGATCGTCACGGCCAACGTCGACATCGTTCGGGCTGCCACGCGGGATCCCGCGTTGGGTGCGCTCGTCGCCTCCTCCGAGGTGGTGGTGGCGGACGGGATGCCGGTGGTGTGGGCCGGGCGGTTGGCGGGGGTGTCGGTGCCCGAGCGGGTCACCGGGGCCTCGTTGGTGTTCACCTTGGCCGAGGCCGCGGCGGGGGCCGGGCGGTCGGTTTACCTGCTGGGCGGGAATCCCGGGGTGCCGGAGAAGGCCGCTCGGGTGTTGGGTGAGCGGTTCGCCGGGTTGAAGGTCGTCGGGACCGACTCGCCGCCGTTCGGGTTCGACGTCGATGCCGAGCTGGCGGCCGCGGCGGTGGCCAAGGTGGTGGCCGCGCAGCCCGACCTCGTGCTGGTCGGGCTCGGGTTTCCCAAGCAGGAGCGGGTGATCCGGATGTTGCGGGCCGAGCTTCCCCGGGCGTGGTACCTCGGGTGCGGGGCCGGGATCCCGATGGCGGCGGGGGAGTTCAAGCGGGCTTCCGGGGTGGTGCAGAAGGTGGGGGCCGAGTGGTTGCACCGGCTCGCCCTCGAACCGCGTCGGCTGGCCAAGCGGTACCTGCGGGACGACCTGCCGTTCGCCTTCCGGCTGTTGGCGGGTGCGGTGAAGACGCGTCTGGGCAAGGGGAAGTGAACGCCGTGCCGCTTGCCGTGGTCATCGTGACCTACCACAGCGCCGGTGTCGTGGAGGAGTGCCTCCGGTCGGTCGCCGTCGCGCTGGAGTCCATTCCGGACAGTCGTGTCGTGGTTGTGGACAACGCTTCCGGGGACGACACTTTGGACGTTGTTCGTCGGGTGGCGCCTGAGGCCCAGGTGGTGGCCCGGGAAACCAACGACGGGTTCGCCGCCGGGGTGAACGCCGGCTTCGCGGCTGCGCCCGACTGCGACGTGCTGGTGTTGAACCCGGATGTTCGGCTTGAGCCCGGGTGTGTGGAGTTGTTGCTGGCCGCGCTCGCCCTGCCGGGCACGGGGATCACCGCGCCGCGGTTGGTGGGGGCCGATGGGGAGCCGCAGTTGTCGTTGCGGCGTGCGCCCACTGTGTTGCGGGCGATCGGTGAGGCCGTGCTCGGTGGGCATCGGGCCGGGAAGGTCGAGGCGCTGGGTGAGGTCGTCGTCGATCCGCGTCGGTACGACACGGCCGGGGTGGCCGAGTGGGTCACCGGGGCCGCGTGGTTGATCTCCCGGGAGTGCCGGGAGGCGACCGGGTGGCTGGAGGAGCGGTACTTCCTGTACTCCGAGGAGACCGAGTACATGCTCCGGGTCGGGGACCGGGGGTTCGCGGTGCGGTACGAGCCCCGGGCCGGTGCCGTTCACCTCGGCGGTGAGCAGTCGACTTCGGCCTGGTTGTGGTCGATGGCGACGACCAACCGGGTCCGGATGGCGCGGGAGCGGCGGGGGCGGTCGGCCGCGTTCGCGATGTGGTGGGCGGTTCTGCTCAACGAGGTGTTGCGGGCGCCGCGTGGCGCGAAGCACCGGCGGGCGGTGCGGGACCTGCTGCGGTGGCGGCGGTGGCCGGCGACGACCCGGGACGACGACGGCGCGGGGTGGATCTGCTTCTCCGCGCAGGACTGGTGGTACCACAACCGGGCGCACTCGGACTTCCAGCTCATGCGGTCGGTGGCCGAACGGCGGCGGGTGCTGGTGGTCAACAGCATCGGCATGCGCATGCCGACCCGGGGCAACAGCACGCACGTGACCCGGCGCATCCTGCGCAAGCTCAAGAGCGTCGCGAAGTTCGTCCGCGAGCCGCTGCCGAACTTCTACGTGATGTCCCCGCTGCCCCTGCCGTTCTACGGCTCACCGTTCCTGCGCCGGGTCAACGCGGTCCTGGTCCGCGCCCAGGTGCGGCTCGTGGCGACGTTCCTGCGGCTCAAGACGCCCGTGATCATGGTCACCATCCCGACCGCCTGGGACGTGGTCGCCCCGATGCGCCGCCGCGGCCTGGTGTTCAACCGGTCCGACCGGCACTCCGACTTCCCCGAAGCCGACCGCGCGGCCATCCAGGCCCTGGAGCGGCAACTGCTCACCAACGCCGACCACGTGGTCTACGTCAGCCACGTCCTGATGGACGAGGAGCGCGCGCTGACCGGCGACCGGGCCCACTTCCTGGACCACGGGGTGGACGTGGACCACTTCACCGCCCGCCCCGAGTTCGAGTGGCCCGACGACATCCGGTCCATCGACGGCCCGCGCATCGGGTTCTTCGGCGCGCTGGACGACTTCCTGGTGGACTTCGACCTGCTCGAACGGCTCGCGGTCGAGCTGCCGGACGCCTCGCTGGTGCTCATCGGCGACGCCACCCACCCGATGGAGCGCTACGACAAGCACCCCAACGTCCACTGGCTGGGCTTCCGCCCCTACGACACGATCCCGGCCTACGGGTCGGCGTTCGACGTGGCGATCATGCCGTGGCTGGACAACGACTGGATCCGCCACTCCAACCCGATCAAGCTCAAGGAGTACCTGGCCCTGGGCCTGCCGGTGGTCAGCACGGACTTCGCCGAGCTGGCGGCCTACCGCGACCGCGTGCGCGGGGTGCGCACGCACGCCGCGTTCGTCGAGGCGGTCCGCGACACCCTCACCGGGGGCGGGCTGAAGCCGGCGACCGCGCTGCGCCGGTCGGTGCTGACCCACTCGTGGCACTCGCGGGCCCGGGAGTTGCTCGACCTCGCGGAACGGTGACGGGGATAACGATGACGGCCTGAACCGGGCCGACTCCGACCGGTCCGGTCCCGGACTTCTCTAATGTGGGTGGTGTGCAGCCACTGCCCCCGGACGCCCCGCAGCGGATCGGCGACTACACGCTGCTCGCCGCCCTGGGCCGCGGGGCGATGGGTTCCGTGTTCCTCGCCCGGTCGCGCGGCGGTCGGCCGGTCGCGGTCAAGGTCGCCAAGGCCGAGCTCGCCGACAGCCCCCAGTTCCGGGAGCGGTTCCGGCGCGAGGTCGAGATGGCGCGCGCGGTGGGCGGGTTCTGGACGGCCACCGTCGTGGGCGCGGACCCCGACGCCGACCGGCCCTGGATGGCCACCGAGTACGTGCCCGGACCGACCCTCCAGCAGGCCGTCCACGACTTCGGGCCGCTGCCCGAGCGCGCGGTCCGCAGGCTCGCCGGCGGCCTGGCCGAGGCGCTGGTCGCCATCCACGGCGCGGGCCTGGTGCACCGCGACCTCAAGCCGTCCAACGTGCTGCTCGCGACCGACGGGCCGCGCGTCATCGACTTCGGCATCGCCCGCGCCCTGGAGAGCTCCGGGCTGACCGAGGCCGGGATCGTGTTCGGCACGCCCGGCTACCTCTCGCCCGAGCAGGTCGTCGGCTCGAAGATCACCCCGCAGAGCGACGTGTTCGCGCTGGGCTCGGTGCTGGTCTACGCGGCGACCGGCGCGGGCCCGTTCGGCGAGGGCGCGACGTCCGCGCTGGTCTACCGGGTGGTGCACCAGGACCCGGACCTGTCCCGCGTGCCGCCGGGCCTGGCGCCGCTGATCGTGCCCTGCCTGGTCCGCGACCCGGCGCACCGGCCGACGCCCGCCCACCTGCTGGAGCTGATCGGACCGCCGTCCAACGACCCGTCGTGGCTGCCGGCGCAGGTCCGGACGCTGGTCGAGCAGCGGCACACCCAGCTGCGCGAGCTGCCCGCCAAGCCGCCGACCCGGGTCATGGGGCAGGAGGCCAAGCCGCCGACCCGCCTGCTGGTCGAGGAACCGCCGAAGGCGCGGCCCGCCGGTCCGGCGAAGGTCGTGGGGCCGGTCAAGCCCTACACGCCGCCGGCGAAGAAGAGCGGGTCGAAGTTCGGGACCTCGCGCGCGGTGGGGCTGGGCTGGATGTCCGCGCACGCGTTCGCCGCGCTGGTGTCGGTGGGCATCGCCAGCGAGACCTCCGGCGCGCCCAACGGGGTGCGGGCGGCGGCGCTGGTGGCGTTCGTGGTGTTCGCGCTGGCGGCCGTGCGGCTGCTGATCGGGGTGCTGCGGTCGCCGCTGAGCATCGACATCGGCCCGGACGGGATCGTGCTGTCCAACGGCACCCACAGCCGCCGCCTGCCCTGGTACGCGATCTCCCGCGTCCGGGTGGACGCGCACCACTCGCGGCCGTGGGTCGTGGTGTGGCTGGTCGGGGCGGCCAAGGCGCCCGAGTCGCTGGGCCGCGGCAGCTTCCACACCCACAAGGGCGGCCTGCGGGTCTACCCGATCTCGCACGAGCGCTACCGCAAGCGGCGGGAGCGGGACGTGGCGGAGATCCGCTCGGCCCTGGCCTGGTACGGCTCGTCGGTCTACGACCCCCGTTAAGGTGCGGGCGTGGACAAGGAACAGCCGGTCCGGGCCGGCCTGACGCCGTCGGAACTCGCGGTGGACCTGCTCGCGCGGATCAACGCCGCCACCGAGTACGGCCGGTCGCGCAAGGACCGGTTCCGCCGCCGGTCGGCCGCGTTGAAGGTCTCGCTGCTGTCGCTGTCCGCCACCGCCACGATCATCCTGGGCTGGCAGGACCTGGACTTCTGGACCGGCCTGGCGTTCTCGCTGGTCGCCCTGACCACGGTGGTCAGCGCGCTGGAGCCGTTCTTCGCGTGGCGGTCGCTGTGGGTGCTGATGGAGGAGTCGCAGTACCGCTTCTACCGGCTGCGCGACGACCTCGCCCACTACATCGCCGCGACCAGGCCCGAGGACGTCGACCGCGCCCACGTCGAGGAGATGTTCACGCGGTACCAGGCCATCTGGGCGCAGGTCAGCGACCGGTGGCTGGAGTACCGCCGGATCAGCGACCGGTGAACACGGCCTTGCCCGGCCCGTCGGCCAGGAACGACGCCACCCCGTTGCGCAGGTCCTCGGTCTCGAACAGGTCGGCCGCGATCGACGTGATGTGCTCGTTCGCCTCGGCCACGCCGCCGCGTTCGTAGTAGGCCAGCACCTGCTTGGTGGCCGCGTGCGCCAGGGTCGGTCCGGCGGCCAGGGACGTGGCGAACGCCAGCGCGGCGTCGTCGAAGCCCTCGTGCGGCAGGACGCGGTTGACCACGTTCCACCGCTCCAGGGTGGCCGCGTCGTACCGGTCGCCGGTCATCACGAACTCCTTGGCCCGGCCCACGCCCGCGCGGGCGGCCAGGCGCTGCGTGCCGCCCATCGTCGGGGTCAGCCCGATGACCTTCTCCACCAGCCCGAACGACGCCCGTTCCGAGGCCAGCAGGATGTCGCACGCCACCGCGACCTCGAACGCCCACGTCAGGCACAGGCCGTGCGCGGCGAAGACGGTCGGGAACGGCAGGGCCGCGACCCGGTCGGGGAGGTCGAGCATCTGGTCGAACAGGGCCTTGGCGCGCGCCCTGGTCTCCTGCGCGGCGAACAGCCGCACGTCCACGCCGCCGCTGACGACCTTGCCCTCGAACCGGACCAGGAGCGCCCGCGCGGGGCGGTCCTCCAGGTCGCCGACGGCGGCGTCCAGCAGGTCCTGGAGCTCCGCGGTGTAGAGGTTCAGCGGGGGAGCGTCGACGGTGAGCACGGCGACCCCCGCCGCGTCCCGCTCGACGCGGACCTGTTGCGCTGCCACGGGCGAGGACTTTACACGCGTCCGGAATGGCGAAAACCAGGTGTCCGAATGGCCCATCGGGTGCTGAGAATAGCCGCGTGACGACTTGGACCGTTCAGCCCGTTGCGGCCGACAGCCCCCCTGCGGTACGCCTGATCCGTACCTACCTGGCCGACATCATCGGCCGCTACTACGGCCGCCCGGCCACCGACACCGAGGTGGACCAGGCGATCGCGGACGACCCCACCGACGATCTTTCGATGTTCTTCGTGGCCTCCCGGGACGGCCGCGACCTGGGTTGCGCCGGCTTCCGCATGGTGACCCCGAAAATTGCGGAACTGAAGCGGCTGTTCGTCCATTCGGACGCGCGCGGGCTCGGCGGCGGGCGAGCACTCCTGGTAGCGGTCGAAGCGGCGGCCGTCTCGTTTGGCGCATCCTCCATTCGGCTCGACACCCGCGCTGACCTGGTCGAAGCCCGGATGCTCTACACCCGGCACGGTTACGCTGAGGTGCCGGCCTTCAATGACGACCGCTATGCGGAGCACTGGTTCGAAAAGCGGCTATAGGTCCCATAGGGTTCCACAATCCCCCGTGTGAGGTGTCTCACTTGACACTGAATTATGGGGACAGTTGAGTGTGTCACGAAAGTCGGCCGCGGAATGAAATGGGGATCAGTCCAGTGGCTTTCGCCGTTGAGTTGACATTTCGTGATGCGCGCCAGGTGCGGAGATCCATTCATCTCGCACATCGCGAATACTGGCGACCGCTCGCCGAGCAGGGCGTCCTGGTGGGTACGGGACCGTGGGCCGACGGCTCCGGTGTCCTGTTGATCTGCCAGGTGCCCGACGAGTCCGCCGCGCGAGACCTGGTGCGCGGGGACCCGTACGTGCGCTCGCAGTCCATCGCGGAGGTGCGGATCCGCCAGTGGCACGTCCTGATGGGCGTGCCGGAGGGCGAACGGGTCCCGGGCATGGTGCGACCCAGGGACGGGCAGAGCGCGGAGGCCCGGTCCCGCGAGCAGTTGACGCCGCACGAGCACCGCATCGCGCTGATGATGCTGGAGGGCATGACCAACCGGCAGATCGCCGAGCACTTCTCGGTGTCCACCCGCGCGGTCGAACTGCACATCACGCGGATCTACCGCAAGCTCGACATCGGCCGCCGCGCGCAGCTCGCCGCGGCGATGCCGTGGGGACAGCGTTCGTACCTGTGACCTGATCGGCCGACTGGACACAGCGGAGGGCCTGCGGCGTGGACCCGCGGGCCCTCTTCGTCCTCAGGTCACCAGCTCGGTGCGCGAGGTGACGCCGAGCTTGCGCAGCACCCGCGCCACGTGCTGCTCGACCGTGCGCGGGGACAGGAACAGCACCTCGGCGATCTCCCGGTTGGTGTGCCCCTGGGCCAGCAGCCGGGCCACGTCCTGCTCGCGCGGGGACAGGGCGTTGCCGTAGCCGCGCCGCCCGCGCCGCGACGGCGTCGCCACGCCCGCGCCGCGCACCAGGTGCCGGCAGCGGGCCGCGTCCCGGCTCGCGCCCAGCGCGTCGAACCGGTCGGCCACCTCGCCCAGCGCGGCCACCGCCGACTCCGGACCGCCGGCCAAGCCGCACAACGCGATCCGCTCGGACAGCACCGCCGAGTAGTACGCCAGGCCCAGCTCGTCGGCCGCCCGCCGCGCCTCCTGCAGCGCGAACACGGCCTCCTCCTCGCGCGCGAGCGCCAGCAGCGCCCGGCACACCTTCAACGCCACGACGGCCAGCGGCGCGTCCAGGTCGGCGATCCCGGCCGACAGCTCCGCCACGAGCTTGGCCGCGTCCTCCACCCGTCCGGCGGCGCGGTAGGCGTCCACCGCCGAGGGCGCCAGCTCCCCGGCCCACGCCCAGACCCCCTTGCGCCGCAACAGGTCCAGTCCCCGGTCCGCCTCCGCGCAGGCCCGCGCCGGGTCGCCGCGCTCCAGCCACAGCCGGGTCAGCGCCGCGAACCCGCTCAACGCCACCGGCGTGATCGAGTTCTCCACCGACCGGACACCGCTCTCCGCCAGGTGCCGCTCGGCGTCGTCCCAGTCGCCGCGCGCCACCGCGAGGCAACCCAGCACCAGGGAGATCTCGCTGGCCACCGGCAGCAGCTCGCGGTACTCCTCCAGCAGCCGCCCGGCCCGGGGCACCAGCGAACCCCAGTTGCCGGAGTACCAGTCGAGGTGGATCTGGGTGGACTGCCCGGTGCTCGCGGTGAACGGCACGCCCGCGCCCACGGTCAGCCGCAGCCCCTTGTCCAGGAAGTCACGCGCCAGGTCGAAGTGGCCGACCAGCATGCACGCGTCGGCCACGTTGCAGTTCGCGCGGGCCAGGTGGCGGCGGGTCTCGACGTCGTCGGCGCTCGCGGGCAGCCGGTCCAGCTCGCGCAGCACGCTGCGGTCGCCGATCGACAACCGCGAGCCCAGCTCGTTGGCCAGCAGCGAGTACCGCACCGCCGGGTCGTCGCACCCCTCGATGAACGAGTCGACCACCCGCATCCAGCGCAGGTGCTCGGCCAACGGCGTCGCGCCGATGAACGGCTGGCCCAGCACGGCCCGGCCGCGCATGGCCAGGTCCGGCCGGTCGCGCAGCTCCTCCACGGCCAGCTCGATCTGCAGCCGGGCCTGCACCACGCTCTCGAACTGCCGGATCAGCAGGAAACCGAGGTTCAGCCGGACCTCGCCGCGCGCCTCGCGGGAGAGCCGCCGGTCGTCCAGCAGCCGTTCCAGGGTGGTGCGCGGGTCGTGCTGGTCGATGCCGCCCCGGGCCACCTGGCCCAGCTTCACCGCCAACCTGTCCACATCGGACGGTTGCAGGGTCGCCTCGTCCAGCAGCCGCCGGTACAGGTGGGTCGCGGTGGACGGGTCGCCCACCTCCAGCGCCCGGTCGGCGGCGGCCTCGCCGTTGCGCAGCCAGTCCGCCGGGCGGCCCGCGCGCCGGCTGTGCTCGGCCAGCTGCATGACCGGGCGGGGAACCACGTCCTCCAACGCCGCCAACGCCCGCAGGTGCAACCGCTGCCGTTCCGGGCCGGTGAGCGTGTCGTAGACGGCCTGTTGGGCGAGGGCGTGCCGGAACCCGTACCGCATCTCGCCGTTCTCGTGCAGCACGCCGCTGTGCAGGGCGTGGGTCAACGCGGTCCGCGCCCGTTCCGGCTCCACCGCGCCGACCCGCGCCAGCAGGTCCTCCGACGCCGGCACGCCCAGCACGGCGGCGGCGTGCGCGATGCGGCGGCCCGTGGTGGGCAGCCGGTCCAACCGCTCGGCCATCGCGTCGCGCAGCAGCGCGGGCACCTCGACGTCGTCCAGCAGCCGCCAGTCCGCCTCCGGCAGGGCGCGCAGCATCTCCTCCACCACGAACGGGATGCCGGCCGTGCGCTCGTGCAGCCGGGCGGCGAACTCGGCGGACACCGCGTCCACGCCCAGGATCGCCGCCGTCAGGTCCCCGACCTGCGCGCGGTCCAGCGGCGTCAGCTCCACCACGACCCCGGTCACGCCCGCCGGCGGCCGGTAGGCGGTGCCCAGCGCCATCCCGCCCGGCGCGTCCTCGCGGCGGTAGGTGACCACCACGGTCAGGTTCGGCGGCGGGTCGGACATCAGGAAGCGCAGCAGGTGGCGGCACCCGTCGTCGGCCCAGTGCAGGTCCTCCACCACCAGCAGCACGGGCCCGGCGGCCGACAGCAGCTCGCGCACCGCGCGGAACAGGTGGTGCCGCTCGTGGCGCGGGTCCTCCGGCCGCCGCGGCGGTTCCGGCAGCCGGTCGGCCAGCTCGGGCAGCAACGGCCGCAGCACGCCGGTCACCGGGCTCAGCGGACCCCGCACGTGCAGCGTGCGCAACGCGTCCAGCACCGCCCCGTACGGGAACGGCTCGCGCAGCGGTTGGCAGAACCCGGTCAGCACGCGCAACGGCGCCACCTCCGGCCGGCGCAACAACTCGCGCACCAGGCGGCTCTTGCCGACCCCCGCCTCGCCCACGACCAGTGCGACGGACGGCTGCCCCGCGACCGCCCGCAGCAGCGCGGCCAGCTCGTCGCCCCGGCCGACCAGGACGGGGGAACTGGTGCGCGGAGGGGTCATGTGCGGGCTCCAGGGAGATCGACCGATCCCTGTATTAGAACCCGGATCGTTCACGGTCGCCCAGCCCCGCCGCACTGCTCCGTTCGGCCCAAAACCCGCTGGAAAACGTGTCGGAATCCATTCCGAACGGATGGTCCCGCGCGCGTTACGGATCATCCCGGCGGAAGTTCACGAACGTGGGACTGGTCACAAGATTAGGTGATCCGGGTGGGTGCACCGAATACTCCTACTGGTCGGTAGCGGATATGTGGGAGACATTCGTGCGCAACCTCGTGATCATCCTGGCCGCCACCCTGGCCCTCGCCGGCTGCGCGGCCGACGACGGGAAACCCCAGGTCAAGGCGGGTCCAGGCGTCACGGCGGACACGATCGCCCTCGGCGTGCTCACCGACATGACCGGCCCGTTCTCGCAGTCGGCCCTGATCCGGATCAAGGGCTACGAGCTGTTCCTGAGCGAGCTGAACGAACGCGGCGGCGTGTGCGGTCGCAAGGTGGAATTGAAGCAGAAGGACCACGGCTACAACGTCGACCGGGCGTTGGAGGGCTATTTCGAGCTGGAGCCGCAGGTGCTCGGCTTCATCGACGTGGCGGGCGCCCAGATGACCGCCGCGATCGCCCCCGACCTGATGCAGACGCGAGCGATCGTCGCCCCCGCGTCGTGGTCGGCGACCCTGCTCGGCAACCCGCACATGATGATCGTCGGCACGACCTACGACCTGGACGTCATCAACGGCCTGGACCACCTCAAGCGCCAGGGCGTCATCAAGGACGGCGACACCATCGGCCACATCCACGTGGACAGCGACTACGGCCGCAACAGCCTGGAGGGCAGCCGGTTCGCCGCCCAGCAGTGGGGCCTGAACCTGGTGACCCGCACGGTCGCGGAGTCGGCCGCGGACGTCATCGCCCCGGTGCAGGAGCTGAAGGCGGCCGGCGCGAAGGCGGTCTTCCTGAGCACCTCGCCCCCGCAGACCGCGTCCGCCGTGGGCACCGCCGACAAGTTGAACTGGGACGCCCCGTTCCTGGTCAACGCCGTGGGCTACGACCCGCTGATCCTGGACTCGCCGGTGGCGGAGGCCGTGGTCGAGCGCGTGCAGGTGGTCTCCCCGATCGCGCCCTACGCGTCCGACCTGCCCGGCCCGCGCGAGGTGGCGGAGAAGTTCGAACGCAAGTTCCCGGGCGAGAAGCCGACCGGTTCGGTGGACCACGGGTACGCCATCGGCATCGCGTTCGCGGCCGTGCTGGAGAAGGCGTGCGCGGCGGGTGACCTGAGCCGCGACGGCGTGCTGCGGGCGTTCCAGGACACCAACTCGGTGGACACGAACAGCCTGACCGGCCCGCTGCGGTTCTCGCTGGTCGGCCGCCCGTCGAGCACCCGGTCCTACATCGCCAAGCCCGACCCGAAGGCACCCGGCGGCCTGGCCGTCATCGCGAACCTGTTCGAATCGGACCTGGTCAAGCTCAAGGGCACCCGAGCGAAGTAGTTTCCCGGCCGGCGGGCGGGGAACCCGCACGACATGGTCGAGGTGAACCTGCGGGTACCGGCCCCGGCGGACCGCGTGTTCGCCGTGCTGTCGGACGGCTGGTCGTACGCGAGCTGGGTGGTGGGCGCGGCCCACATCCGAGAGGTGGACACCGGCTGGCCCGCGCCCGGCACGCGCATCCACCACAGCATCGGCACGTGGCCGGCCCTGGTCCAGGACGTGACCCGGGTGATCTCCTGCGAACCGAACCGGTCGTTGGAACTGGAAGCCGGCCTGTGGCCCTTCGGCGCGGCCCGCGTCCGCTTCGAGCTGGCGGAAGAAGCCGGCGCAACTCAGGTGACCATGCACGAGGAAGTCAAAAAGGGCCCCCTCTCAGTCCTCCCAACAGCCGCCCAGGCCCTCTTCCTGGCCCCCCGCAACAAAGAAACCCTGCACCGCCTGGCAGACCTGGCCGTACGCAAGGAAAGCCCCAACTGACGGCCACACCTCGCCGCACGCACGCTCTCAGATGGGCTGCCAAGCACAGGAAGGGCCTCGGTTCGTTCCCCGTACGGCCTGGGCGCAGCCCAACCGCGCTTCTCCCTTCTTGGCAACCAGCTCTTCCG
>NZ_JBEZBW010000165.1:0-11495 GCF_040647305.1 Saccharothrix sp. NPDC042600
AGGGTGGTTGCCTCCGGCAGGCCGTACGGGGAACGAACCGACGCCCTTCCACCCCCCGGGGGCCTGCCGCGCGGCGAGCGCCGCTTTTGATCTTTTCGCTCTTCGCTCTTCGCTCTTGATCCCTTCGCTCGTGAATCCACAGTCCAGACCCCCGAGCACCCCAGCCCCCGCACTCAAGGACTACGTGTTTTCCGTGGTTCGGACCTCCCACCCGGTGATCAACGATGGTCACCACCGAGGCCAGTCCGAACAAGGAGAACCACGTGTCCAGACCCGTCCTGGAGCCGGCCGCCCAGGCGTTCGCCGACGCCACAGCGCACCCGCCGTACCTGTTCGACCTGGGCCCCGAGGAGGGCCGCACGGTGGTCGACGGGGTCCAGAGCCCGCAAGTACCAGTCCCCGGCACGACCAAGCAAACCCTGTCCGGGCCCGCAATCACGCTGTTCCGCCCGGACGACGCCCCCGCCCCCCTGCCGGTCGTCCTCTACGTCCACGGCGCAGGCTGGGTGTTCGGCAACAACCACACCCACGACCGCCTGGCCCGCGAGATCGCCGCCGGCACCGGAGCGGCCGTCGTCTTCCCCGATTACAGCCTCTCCCCCGAGGCCAAGTACCCCACCGCCCTCAACGAGATCGAGGCCGCCGCCCGCTGGGTGGTCGAACACGGGCACGACCACGGCCTGGACCCGTCGCGCATCGCCGTCGCCGGTGACTCCGTCGGCGGCAACATGGCCGCGGCCCTCACCCTGTCCGCGCGGGACATCCCGTTCGCCGGGCAGGTGCTGTTCTACCCGGTCACCGACGCCGCGTTCGACACCCCGTCCTACCACCAGTTCGCCGAGGGCTACTTCCTGCGCCGCGACGCCATGCGGTGGTTCTGGGACCAGTACACGACCTCCGACGCCGAGCGCGCCCAGATCACCGCCTCTCCCCTGCGGGCCACCACCGATGAACTACGCGGCCTGCCGCCGGCGCTGGTGATCACCGCCGAGGCCGACGTGCTGCGCGACGAGGGCGAGGCGTACGCGAACAACCTGCGCGCCGCCGGCGTCCCCGTGACAGCGGTGCGCTACCAGGGCGTCATCCACGACTTCGTGATGCTCAACGCCCTTCGCGGGACCCACGCCGCCGAAGCGGCCATCACCCAAGCCGTCGCGTTCCTGCGCACGGTGCTGCGACAGGGGGCCTGAGATGACCGTCGAGACCGACCTCGCGCAGGTCGAAGCCGCCAACGCGAGCGGCCGGCCGCCGGTGGTGTTCATCCACGGCCTGTGGTTGCTGCCCAGCAGTTGGCAGCGGTGGGCGGCGGTGTTCGAGGCGGCCGGGTACGCGCCGGTCGTGCCGGGGTGGCCGGACGACCCGGACACCGTGGCCGAGGCCAACGCGCACCCCGAGGTGTTCGCCGGCAAGAGCGTCGGCCAGGTCGCCGACCACTTCGGCGACCTGATCGCCAAGCTGGACCGCGAGCCCGCCGTGGTCGGCCACTCGTTCGGCGGGCTGATCACGCAGATCACCGCCGGTCGCGGGCTGTCCGCGGTGTCCGTCGCCATCGACCCGGCCCCGTTCCGCGGCGTCCTGCCGCTGCCGATCTCGTCGTTGCGGGCGGCCGGCGTCGTGCTGGGCAACCCCGCCAACTACCACCGCGCCGTGCCGCTGACCTACGAGCAGTTCCGGTACGCGTTCGCCAACGCCGTCACCGAGGAAGAGGCGCGGCAGCTCTACGCGGAGTTCGCCGTCCCCGCGCCCGGCGAGCCGCTGTTCCAGGCCGCCGTGGCGAACCTCAACCCGTGGACCGAGGTCAAGGTGGACACCGACAACCCCGACCGCGGTCCCCTGCTGATCGTCTCCGGCGAGAAGGACCACACCGTGCCGTGGGCCATCGCCAACGCCTCCTACAAGCGGCAGAAGGACAACCCGGGCGTCACGGAGATCGTGGAGATCCCCGGTCGCGGGCACTCGCTGACCATCGACAGCGGCTGGCGCGAGGTCTGCGACACCGCGCTCGACTTCGTCCGCCGCTTCCACTGATCCGGCCGGTCGGGGTCCCGCCGCGGACCCCGACCTCCCCTCGGGAGAACACCCCTGTGCGCCAACACGCCGCAGGCTGGGGCATGGCGGTCAGCGCCACCCTGCACTGCCTCACCGGCTGCGCCATCGGCGAAGTCCTCGGCATGACCATCGGCACCGCGGCCGGCTTCGGCAACACCGCGACCATCGCCCTGTCGGTCACGCTCGCGTTCCTCTTCGGCTACGCCCTCACCGCGCGCCGCATCCTCAAGACCGGTCTGCCGCTGAGCCGGGCGATCCGCATCGCGCTGGTCGCGGACACCCTGTCCATCCTGGTCATGGAGGTGGTGGACAACGCGGTCCTGGTGGCCGTCCCGGGCGCGATGGACGCGGGTGTCGCCGACCCGATGTTCTGGCTGTCGCTGGCCGGGGCGCTGGCGGTCGCGTTCGTGGTGACCGTCCCGGTGAACCGGTGGCTCATCGCCCGGGGCCGCGGCCACGCCGTCGTGCCCCACCACTGAGCGCCTCCCGTGCCGTCATGCCCACCCCTGAGCGCCTCCCGCGTGGAAAAACCGCGAATTCTCCGCCCCGGTGTATCCACGCCCGCGCTCGCCGCTCTCTACTGGTGGGGCTCGGGGGAGCTGCAGTGCGGGTCGGCCGACCGCCGTCTGGCCGACCCGCACCACCCGGCCCGCACCACCCGGCCCGCGCGGTGACGTACGCGCATGACGTCATGCGACGGACGCCGGGCACCCCGCCACCTCCCTAGGGTCCGGGTCGTGTGCAACACCCATGAGGTAGTTCGATGAGGCCCTGGACCACACTCGTCGTGGCCGCCGTGCCACTGCTCGCCCTGGGCCCGGTCGTGCCGTCGGCCGCGGCCGAGACCGGCGTGAGCGCTTGCGCCCCGGTCGACGTGCCCGCGCCGGCGGGTGCGCGGATCGAGTCGGTGGTCGCCGAGCAACGGCCCGGCGGGACCGTCACGTTCCCGCCGACGCCGTTCTCCGCGCCGGCCCCGATCACCGACGTGCCGGCCTACTGCGAGGTCACCGTCACGCTCACCCACGACGGCACCGACCACGTCAAGGTCGCCGTGGCCCTGCCCGGCACCGGCTGGACCGGCCGGCTGCAGGCCGTCGGCGGCAGCGCCTACACCGCCGGCGACTTCGGCGCGCCGCTGGTCCAGGCCGTCAAGGACGGTTATGTCGGCGTCACGACCGACGCCGGCGTGCCGCTGACGTTCCTGGACACCAGCTGGGCCCTCAACCCCGACAACACCGTCAACACCACGCTGCTGACCAACTTCGCGACCCGCTCGGTGCACGAGTCCGCGGTCGTCGGCAAGGCCGTGACCAGGGCGTTCTACGGCCGTTCGGTGACGTACTCGTACTGGAACGGGTGCTCGACCGGCGGACGCCAGGGCTACGCCGAAGCCCAGCGCCACCCCGACGACTTCGACGGCGTCCTGGCCAACGCCCCGGCGGTCGACTGGACGCGGTTCGCCGTCGCCACGCTGTGGCCGCAGACCGTGATGAACAACGACCGGCACTTCCCGAGCAACTGCGTGCTGACCGCGTTCCGCCAGGCCGCGATCGCCGCGTGCGACCCCGACGACGGTGTCACCGACGGCATCGTCGACCGGCCCGACGAGTGCTCCTACGACCCGCGCACGCTGGTCGGCGCCAAGGTGCTCTGCGACGGCCGCGAGACCACCGTGACCGCGCAGGACGCCGAGGTCGTGCGCAAGATCTGGGCCGGCCCGACCGACACCCGCGGCCGGAACCTGTGGGCCGGGCTGCCCAAGGGCGCGGACTTCACCTGGCTGGCCGGGACCGCGGTCGACGGGAACGGCACCCCGTCGGCACCCGGTTTCCCGGTCGCGACCGCCTGGGTGCGGACGTTCCTGGCCAAGCAGCCCGGCTTCGACACCGCGAGCACCACCTACGAGCAGTACGCGGTCCTGTTCCGCCAGTCGGTGCGGGAGTACGACCGGATCATCGGCACCTCCGACCCGGACCTGTCCGGGTTCCGACGCGCCGGCGGCAAGCTGATCACGTTCGTGGGCTCGGACGACCAGCTGATCCCGCCCGGCGGCACGCTGGCCTACCGGGAGCGGGTCGAGCGGCTGATGGGCGGCGCGGACCGGGTGAACGGGTTCTACCGGCTGTTCCTCGCGCCCGGCGTGGAGCACTGCGGTGGCGGCGGGGGCGCGGCCCCGACGAACGCGCTGGGCGCGCTGGTCGACTGGGTCGAGCGGGGCAAGGCGCCGGCCACCCTGGCGGCGGCGAGCGCCGACGGCACCCGCACCCGCGACCTGTGCGCCCACCCGCGGGTCTCGCGCTACACCGGCCACGGCGACCCGGCGAACGCGGCGAACTACCGCTGCACCCGCCGCTGACGCCCCGAACCCGGACAACCGACGCCGACCCGCCGGCCCGACCCGGGCGGCCAACGCCGACCCAGCGCTGCCCGACGCCGGCCCCGGAGATACACCGTCGAGCCCGCCGCCCGCACCGGCCACCCGGTGCGGGCGGCGGGTGTCTCAAGCGTGGTCGGCGAGGGAGCGGGCCACGTCGTGGGGCGAGGGCATCGCGGCGACCTCCGCCGCCATCGCCGCCACCGCCGCCCGCACGCCCTCGTCGGTCAACAACCGGCGCGCCTTGGTCGCGATCACCTCCGCGCTCAGGTCCGCCGCGAGCACCTGGTCGCCCAACCCGGCCGCCGTCACCACGTCGGCGTTGCCGAACTGGTCCGCCCCCTGCGGTAAGACCAGGTGCGGCACGCCGGTGGCGAACGTGCCCATCGTCGCCCCGGCGCCACCGTGGTGCACCACGAGATCGACGTGCGGCAGCAGGTCGGCCTGCGGCAGCCACGGCCGCACCGCCACGTTCCCCGGCACCTCCCCCAACGCCGCCACCTCGACGCTCGGACCGGTGGACACCAGCACCCGCACGTCCAACGTCGCCAGCCCGGCGATCGCCGTGCGCAACACGCCGGCGTCGCCGAACGCGGTCCCCAACGTCAAGTACACCAACGGCTCCCGGTGCTCCCGCACCCACGACGGCAGCTCGCCCGGCTCCGAGAACGGCACCGGCCGCAACGGGACCGCGCGGCTCACGGCGAACTCGGGGTCCTGCACCGAGGGCGGGCAGATGTCCAGGTAGGGGTTGCCCAGCGACATCAGGTCCCCCTCGGGCAGCTCCACCCCGAGGTCCGCGGCGACCTCCGCCAGGTTTCTCCGCAACGCCTCCGGAGGCCCTGTCGGCCGCCACATCCGCCCGAACGAGTGGCACACGGCGGGCACGTCCGCGACCTTCGCCGCCAGGCCCGCGCCGGGGTTGGCCAGCTCGTGCACGACCAGGTCCGGCTTGCGGTCGAGGATGATCGGGATCAGGTCCGCCGCGCACCGGCGTGGCAGGATCGACCCGAACACCCTCGACACGCGCTCGGGCCGGAAGTCCGGCGACCGGCGCGCGGCCGGTCCGGCGTTCGCCAGGTCGAACGCGGCGAGCATGTCCATGCCGCCCGCGACGTGCTCGACGCCGTACGCCGTCACCGCCGGCGCGAAGGGGGCCGTGGTCACGAACGCGACGTCGTGGCCCACTTCGCGGGCGGCGATGGCGAGCGGCATGAGCGGGAAGGTGTGTCCGTAGGAGCCGAGGCTCGAAAAGAGGATTCGCACCGTCCAGAACGTAGTGGGGACCGATGTCGGTCAGATGAAACGCCACAGGTGGTCGTCGGTGCCGTTGTCGTCCCACAGGACGACCTGCGCGCCCGCCGCCGTGGACGCGTCGGCGACCCCCAGCACACGGCCGCCGTTCGCGCACTGGATGCGGAAGCAGCCGTTGCCGCCGTACCGCAGCCGCCACAAGTGGTCCGATGTCCCGTTGTCCGACCATTGCACCACTCGGGAGCCGTTGGCCGTGGCCGCGTTCTCCACGCCCAGCACCTTGCCGCTGTGGCCGTTGCGCAGCCGGAAGTAGCCGCCGGTGTCGGGCACGGCCGTCCACAGGTGGTCCGCCGTGCCGGTGTCACCCCACTGGATCACCGGGCCACCGTCGGCGGTGGACATGTCCCGCACGCCCAGGACCAGTCCGCTGCGCAGGTTCTGCACCCGGCGCGCCCCGAAGGGCACGAACCGCCACCGGTTGTCCGGCGTGCCGTTGTCCTGGTCCTGCACTGCCTGCGCGCCGGCCGCGGCCGACCCGTCGAGGATCGCGAGCAGCTTGCCGCTGTGGGCGTTGCGGATGCGGTGGGTGCCGTCGCCGCCGTCCACGACGGTCCAGCGGTGGTCGGCGGTGCCGTTGTCGGCCCACTGGAGCACACGGGCGTTGTCGGCGGTGGACATGTTCTCCACGCCCAACACCTTGCCGCTGTTGCGGTTGCGGAACCGGACCGCGGCCCCGTCGACCACCAGCTCCCAGTCGTGGTCCGCGGTGCCGGTGTCGTTCCACTGCACGGCCAGGCCACCGTCGGCGGTGGACATGTCCCGCACGCCGAGCACCATTCCGCTGCTCGCGTTGACCAGCCGGTATCCCCCGCCGGCGGCAGAGGTGCGCCAGTAGACGGTGTAGTTGTGGCCGTGGGCGTCGTAGAACGGCCCCAGATCGACACTGGACCCGTTGGCCCTGGCCGTGAACGCCAACCCGCTCGTGCGGGTGATCGAACCGACGTCGAGGTTCGGCAACGCGTTCAGCGCCGTGTTGCCGTAGTTCCCCGACAGCACCACCGGCCCGTAGGTGACCGCGGCGACCCCGGCATCGTCGTTGGCGGCGCGCAGCACCACCCGCATCGGCAGCCGCACCACGACCGTGTCACCGGAGGCCCACGACCGGGTGATCTCGGCGTAGGTGCCCGGAGAAGCGTCCTGCGCGACACCGTTCACGCTGACCGTCGCGCCGCTGGTCCACGCGGGGATGCGCACCCGCATCGTCCACGTGCCGCCGGCCGTGCCCGTGACGGTGAGCGTCGTGGTGTCGCTCGCCGGGTAGGCGGTGGTCTGGGTGACCACGATCCCCCGCGCCGACCAGGTCAGCACCGACGGGATGAACAGGTTCACCGTCAACGTGGTCCCGTTGTGGAAGTAGACGGAGTCCATCAACTTCGTGTTGGTCTCCAACGCCGTACCCTGGCAGCACCAGAACGTCCCGTAGTCGGTGCTGAAGCTGCCCCCGCCCATCAACGGCCCCACCTGACCGCGCCGGCCGCCGGGGTTGAGCGCGGTGAAGTAGCAGACGTGGCCGTGCGGGTCGGCCGGGTTCTGTTGGCCCAGCAGGTGGTTCAGCAACGCCTGCTCGTAGAAGTCGAAGTACGCGGCGTTGTTCGGGTCCAACTGCCACAGCTCGCGAGTCAGCTTGAGCATGTTGTAGGTGTTGCACGCCTCCGCGCTGTCGGGGCGCAGGTACGCGGCGATGGCGTTCGGGGCGCGGAAGTGCTCGGCCTGGCTGTTGCCGCCGATGGCGTAGGTGTGCGCGGTTACCGTGGCGGTCCAGGCGTTGCGGGCGATGTCGCGGTAGCGCGTGGTGCCGGTGGCCTTGTACTCGCGCGCCGCCCCGACCCACTTGGGCACCTGGGTGTTGGCGTGCAGGCCGTCGAGCCGGTCCTGGCCCGCCGCCAACGGGTCGAACACGGCCGCGTGGTCGAACCGCTGCGCGGTGGCCAGCCAGCGGGAGTCGCCGGTGTGCTGGAACAGGTCGGTCAGCACCGCGTTCATGCCGCCGAACTCCGTGCGCAGCGTGGTCTGCATCTGGCTGTAGCTCAACCGGGCCGTCCGCCAGTCCACCCACCCCGCGAACCGCAGCAGCACGTCCCGCGCCTGCGTGTTGCCGATCAGCCGCCACACGTCCAGCAGGCCCGCCAGGGTCTTGTGGATGCAGTAGTACGGCACGCCCCGCCGGGTGCCCGACTCGACCACGGTCAGGTCCGACTCCGGGAACCCGGACAGGTAACCGGGGTTGAACCCGGCCGCCGCGTTGTTCGCCTGACACTTGGCCAACTCCGCGACCATGTGGTTGGCCTTGTCCCGGCAGACGGTGTCCCCCAGCACCGCCCACGCCTGCGCCCACGCGGTCAGGAAGTGCCCCTGGCTGTGCGTGCGGAACTCGAAGTTCGGGGCCTCCCACCCGCCGCACGCCGCCGCGCCGCCGGTGGACAGCCGGTGGTTGGCGCGGAAGTTGTAGAGCAGCCGCTCCACGTCGACGAACCGCAGGTAGTTCAGCGTGCGGTTCTGGTTGTCCAGCCACCGGCTCGCCGACAGCCGGACCTGGCCCGGCTCGAACGGGTGCACCGCCACGCCGATGTCCGGCCGGACCGGCGGCACCGCGGCCACCGCCGTCCCGGTGGCCAGCGTGGCGGGGATCGCGAAAGCGGCCTGCAACGCCGCGCGTCGGTTGAAGGGCATCAGGGCTCCCGGGTCTGGTCAAGCCAGTGGCGCGGTCACGGTGAAGGAGGCGTCACCGGCGAAGGTGGCGTCGCTCGCCCGGGGGTCCAGGCGCAGCGCGTAGTCGTAGTGGCGCAGGTAGCGGCCGGGGAAGTTGTAGGACTCGAACGACGTCGTGCCACCACCGGCGAGCCCGGCCCGTCCGCAGAACGTGGCGTCACCGCGGAACAACGCCGTCCCGTCGTCCCGGGCCAACACCAGCCGCATGTTGTTGTGCCGCAGGTAGTAGCCCGGGTAGTTGACCGACTGGAACGAGTGGCACCCGGCGTGGGCCAACCCCGCGCCGATGGTGAACGTCGCGTCACCGCGGTCCACCGCCGTCACGACCGGGTCGATCCGGACGAGGTTGTCCCGGTGCCGCACGTACCGGTCCGGGTAGTTGGCCGACCGCAGCGACCGGTTGCCCACCGGCACCGCCGTGCTGTCGCCGACGTCCTCCCGCAACACCGTGAAGTGCCGCGCCGTCCCGGTCAGACCGGGCAGTTCCACCTTCGCGCCGAACGAAACCAGGTCCCCGCTGTCGGCGTAGTAGTAGCGGCCCGCGGCGTACTGGTCGAAGTAGATGCGCCACCGGCCGTCCGGCAGCCGCACCAGCGCCGGCCCCTCCAGCCCCGAGCCCCAGCCGGCCCAGTTGCCGGTGCCGACGAACTGCCACGGGCCGTTCAGCGAGGTGGCGGTGGCGTGCTCGATGTACTTGGTGGTCTCGTTCTTGAGGAAGTTGTGGTAGGTGCCGCCGACCTTCACCAGGAAGCTGTCGATGTAGTTCGCCGGGATGCCCAACGGCACCGGCGCGGTCCACGCCGAAAGGTCACCGTTGGTGGCCGTGATGCGGTAGGGCCGGAACTGGCCCGCAGTGCCGGTGGTGGAGGCGGAAAACACGACGTGCACGCTGCCGTCGCTGTCCCGGAACCACTCCGGCGCCCACGTGCTGCCGGTCGAGCCGTTCAAACCGACGGTCACGTTCCGCAGGAACGTCCACGTCGTGTAGTCGGCGCTGCGGGCGAACCCGATCGTGTTGCCGGTCCACCCGGTCGTGTAGACGACGTAGTAGTAGCCGTCGGTGTGCCGCAGGACGCTCGGGTCCCGGATCAGGCCGGACGGCGGCCGGTAGGCGTTGGCGCGCACCAGGTTGAAGTTCGACGCGTTCGACGAGTCGTACACGTACATGTTCGACTCGCTGCTGTTGGTGAACGCGGTCATCAGGTAGTGCGGCACCGGACCGGCCGCCCGCGCCGGCGGGGCGACCAGCAACGACGCGCCCAACGCGAGCACGAGCGCCCAGACGAGTCTCATCGTTCACTCCAGCACGAACGTCGCGTCGGCCCGCCCCAGCGCGTCGGGCGCGGTTCGCAGAACCATCTGGTAGTCGAAGTGCCGCAGGTAGTACCCGGGGAAGTTCACCGACTCGAACGACACCCCCGCCCCCGACGCCAGTCCCGCGCGCCGGAGGAAACTCGCGTCGGCCCGGAACCCGGCACCACCGTCGTCCCGCTCGACCCACACCTCGTGGTTGCGGTGCCGCAGGTAGTAGCCGGGGAAGTTGGCCGACTCCAACGACACCGTGCCCGAGCCGGACAACCCGGGTACCACGCGGAACTGCGAGTCCGCCAACGGCTGCACGTTCGCCTCGATCCGCGCCCGGTACTCCCAGTGCCGCACGAACCGGTCGGGCACGTTGTAGGACTTCAGCCGCACCGGCGTGACGCCGTCGGCGACCGGGATGCCGAAGTCGGGCGTGCCGTCCGCGCGCCAGTAGAACTTCTGCACGCGGGTGCGGCGGTTCGGGTCGCGCAGCGGGTCGCCGACGATGTCGCGGTAGTTGCGGTCGTGGTAGACCAGGATGTCGCTCTGCCCGTCCTCGGAGACGGTGAACGAGTTGTGCCCGGGACCGTACTGCCCGGTCGCGGCGTTGCTCGCGAACACCGGAACCGCGGACTTGGTCCACGAGCCGGGGTTGAGCAGGTCCGCCGACGCGCTCGCGCTGAGCATCCCCAGGCAGTAGTTGTGATCGGTGGCGCTGGCGGAGTAGGTCAGGAACACCCGCCCACCACGCTGCACCACCGCCGGCCCTTCGGCGACCTTCACCCCACCACGGGTCTCCCAGTCCAACGTCGGCACGGTCAGCCGCGCCACCGCCCCGGTGATCTGCCACGGGTTCGCGCCCATGCGGGCCAGGTACACGTTGGAGTTCGTGGCGATCCCCGGCTCAGCCTGCGCCCACGTCAGGTACCGCACACCACCCACCACGAAGGTGGACATGTCCAAGGAAAAGGTGTCCCACGGAACGTTCACCCGGCCTCGTTCGACCCACGTGCCGGTCAACGGGTTGGCACTGGCGTTCTCCAGCACGTACGGCCGAATGCGCCACACGTCGTCGGCACGCCCGGCGGCGAAGTAGACGTACCACTTGCCGTTGACGAAGTGGATCTCCGGGGCCCAGATGTGCGCCCCCATCTCCCCACCAGCGTGCCGCCGCCAGATCACCGACTCGGGCGCGCCGGCAAGCCCTTGGATGGTGGTAGCCCGCCGCAACACGATCCGGTCGTACTCCGGCGCCGTGGCGGTGAAGTAGTAGTAGCCGTCGGTGTGCTTGACGATGTGCGGATCGGCCCGCTGGTTGGCCACCGGATTCGCGTACTGCACAGCCGGCGAGGCAACGGCAACAGGCGCACACACGGCAACCACCATCGCCACGACCACGGCCGCGAAGCCTGATCGTCGGGAAAGGCGCACGTCCATCGGGCAGTCCTCTCTCCACACGCCCCGGTCGGCGTTGACCCCACCCACTGTTGTTATCGCTAACAATCACGACATCAACAGCGCACGGTTCGGCGTGCTTGCGGGCTCTATGATTAGCGCCACCACCCCAGCCCTGTCAACAGCCGAGCGACCACCGACTGTTAACGCTCACAGCGACCACACCATCACACCCGACCGCAAAACGCACGATCGCCCTTCGAAGGGCTGCCAAGCCACAGGAAGGGCCTCGGTTCGTTCCCCGTACGGCCTGGGCGCAGCCCAACCGCGCTTCTCCCTTCTTGGCAACCAG
>NZ_JBEZBW010000166.1:0-11391 GCF_040647305.1 Saccharothrix sp. NPDC042600
AAAAACTTTTTGGCCCGACCCCCGAAAAGTGTGGTAGCCCTTCGGGCAGGTCATACGGTGGGGAACACGAAGGCCCCTTGTGGCTGGGAGCCCAACCCAAAGCCGCCGCTGCGCGGCGAAAGCGCCGGCGCGCGGCGGAGCGTGCCGCTGCGCGTTAGTGTGCCGCGTCGTCCCAGGAACGGCCGAAGCCGACTGAGACCTCCATCGGCACGGACAGTTCGTACGCCCGCCCCATTTGCTCGCGGACCAGGGTCTCCACTGCTTCCCGCTCCCCCTCCGCGACCTCCAGCACCAGTTCGTCGTGCACCTGGAGCAGCATTCGCGAGCGCAGGCCGGCCTCCGCCAACGCCCGGAAGACGCCGAGCATCGCCACCTTGATGATGTCCGCCGCCGAACCCTGGATCGGCGCGTTGAGCGCCATCCGCTCGGCCATCTCCCGCCGCTGGCGGTTGTCGCTGGTCAGGTCGGGCAGGTAGCGCCGCCGGCCCAGGATGGTCTCCGTGTAGCCCTTCTTCCGGGCGTCCTCGACGACCGCGTGCAGGTAGTCGCGCACGCCGCCGAAGCGGGCGAAGTACGCCTCCTTCTGCTCCCGCGCCTCGGCCGTGGAGATGCGCAGCTGTTGCGCCAGGCCGAACTCCGACAGGCCGTACGCCAGGCCGTACGACATCGCCTTCACGCGTCGCCGCTGCTCACCCGTCACCTCCGTGGTCGGCACGGAGAACGCCCGTGATGCCACGAACGTGTGGAGGTCTTCACCCGACCGGAACGCCTCGATCAGGCCCTCGTCCTCGGACAGGTGGGCCATGATGCGCATCTCGATCTGGCTGTAGTCGGCGGTCATCAGCTCCGCGAAGCCCGGACCGACCACGAAGGCCTCGCGGATGCGCCGGCCCTCCTCGGTGCGGATCGGGATGTTCTGCAGGTTCGGGTCCGTCGAGGACAGCCGGCCGGTCGCGGCGATGGTCTGGTGGAACGTCGTGTGGATGCGGCCGTCGTCGGCGACCGACTTCAGCAGGCCGTCCACGGTGGACTTGAGCCGGGTGACGTCCCGGTGCGCCAGCAGGTGCTGCAGGAACGGGTGCTGCGTGGCCTCGAACAGGTTCTGCAGCGCGTCCGCGTCGGTGGTGTACCCGGTCTTGGTCTTCTTGGTCTTCGGCATGTTCAGCTCGTCGAACAGCACCGTCTGGAGCTGCTTGGGCGAGCCGAGGTTGATCTCCTTGCCGATCACCGAGTACGCGTCCTGCGCGGCCTGCTTCACGCCCGCCGCGAAGTGCGCCTCCAGGGCCGCGAGGTGCTCGGAGTCGATCGCGATGCCGACCGCCTCGACCTCGTCGAGCACGTGCATCAGCGGCAGTTCCAGGTCGGCCAGCAGGTGCGCCTGGCCGGTCTCGACCAGCTGCGCGTCCAGCGCGTCGGCCAGCTCGGCCACCGCGAACGCCCGCAGGATCACCGCCTGGGCGGTCTTCTCCCGCTCCTCCGCCTCGTCGGCCAGCAGCGACAGCTGGCCGTCGGAGGACTCCTCCGCGCGCAGCTCGCGCTTGAGGTAGCGCAGCGCCAGGTCGTCCAGGCTGAACGACCGCTGCCCCGGCCGCACCAGGTACGCCGCCAGCGCCGTGTCGCTGGTGGTCCCGCGCAGCGTCCAGCCGCGCGCGCGGACGGCCCGCAGCGGCAGCTTCAGGTCGTGGGCGGCCTTGGGCTGGTCGGGGTCGGCGAGCCACGCGGCCAGCGCCCGCTCGTCCTCCTCGGTCAGCGCGGCGACCTCGACGTACCCGCCCTCGCCGCCGGCGAACCCGAGGCCTTCCAGGTCCACGCCGGTGTGCTTGAACGCCAGCCCGACCCGCCGGCCGCGCGCGTGGGCGTCCAGCCACGCCGCCAGCGCGCCGGGCTCGATGGCGCCGCCGGAGACCTCGAAGCCCTCCTCGGCCTCGGGCTCGGCGGTGGACAGGGTGGCGAACAGCCGGTCGCGCAGGACCCGGAACTCCAGCTCGTCGAACAGCCGGTGCACGGCGTCGCGGTCCCAGGGCTTCGCCACGAGGTCGGCGGGCCCGACGGGCAGCTCGACGTCCCGGACCAGCTCGGTGAGCTGCCGGTTGAGCATGATGTTGTTCAGGTTCGCCCGGATCGCGTCACCGGTCTTGCCGGGCACCTCGTCCACGTGGTCGATCAGGCCGTTGAGCGACCCGAACTGGTTGAGCAGCTTCACGATCGTCTTGGGACCCACGCCCGGGGTGTTGGGCAGGTTGTCCGAGGAGTCGCCGCGCACGGCCGCGTAGTCGGCGTAGAGCGCGGGCGCGACGCCCTGCTTCTCCAGCACCAGCTCGGGGGTGTAGCGGGCCATCTCCGACACGCCCTTGACCGGGTACAACACGGTCACCTTGTCGTTGACCAGCTGCAACGCGTCCCGGTCGCCGGTACAGATGAGGACGTCGTAGCCCAGCTCCGTCGCCTGCGTGGTGAGCGTGGCGATGACGTCGTCGGCCTCGTAGTTCTCCTTCTCCAGCGTGGGGATCTGGAGGGCCGCCAGCACGTCCTGGATCAGGCTGACCTGGCCGCGGAACTCGTCCGGTGTCGCGCTGCGACCGGCCTTGTACTCGGCGTAGGCCTCGGTGCGGAAGGTCTTGCGCGAGACGTCGAACGCGACCGCGATGTGGGTGGGCTGCTCGTCGCGCAGCAGGTTGATCAGCATCGAGGTGAAGCCGTAGACCGCGTTGGTGGTCTGCCCCGTGCCGGTCTGGAAGTTCTCCTTGGGCAGCGCGAAGAACGCCCGGTAGGCCATCGAGTGGCCGTCGACCAGCAGCAGGCGGGAGGCTTCTGAAGTGCTCACGGGGCGAGTCTAGGGTGAGGGTCCGACAGTCATGCACCGAGTGGAGCAGCCCGTGAGCCCCAACCCCGAGGACGTCCCCGGCGCCGACCAGGCGGTCGCCGACGAGCAGTTGACCGCCCGGATGGGCATCGAGATCACCCAATGGGATGCCGACCGCCTTGTGGGCACCATGCCGGTGAAGGGCAACCGCCAGCCGTACGGCCTGCTCCACGGCGGTGCGAACGCGACCCTGGCCGAGACGCTGGGCTCGATCGCCGCCGCCATGCACGCCGCCCCCGAGCGCATCGCGGTCGGCCTGGAACTGTCCGTGACCCACCACCGGGGCGTCACCGAGGGCATGGTGACCGGCGTGTGCACCCCCATCCACCGGGGGCGGTCCACGGCCACCTACGAGATCGTCATCACCGACGACCAGGGGCGGCGCTCGTGCACGGCGCGGCTCACGTGCTTCCTCAGGGAAGCGCCTAAGGTCTGAGGGGTGCGCTGGGTACTGGGAGTCGCGGCGGTCCTGTTGGCAGCGGGGTGCACGGACGTGCCCGCGGTCTCCGAACCGCCGCCCGGTTCGGCCTCGCCCACCTACCCGGTCCCCAACGTCCCGGTCCGCCCGGACGAGAAGGTCCTGCGGGTACCGACGGCGGGTGACGGGGAGACCGCGTTCACCCTCCTGGGGCTGACCGCCGAGCTGCCCAGCCTGGTCGGCAGCCACGCGGAGATGCCCGCGAAGGGCCAATACGTCCGGATCAGGATGTCGGTGGTGAACAACGGCCGCAGCAGCGTCCAGTTCAACGCCCGCAAGCACGTCCTGATCGACGACCGGAAGACCGAGCACGCGGTGGACCTGCAGGCGATGCTGATCAAGCGCCAGCCGGACACGTTCGACCTGGGCGCGAACGTCCGCCTGGAGTACGACGTCTACTACGACATCCCGAAGGACGCGAAGCCCCTCGGGATCAAGGTGTTCGGCGGCCCGACCCTGGCCGACCCGCAGGACGCGTCGGGCACCGAGATCCTGCTCGCGCAGTGAACGAAGGCCCGTCCCCTCCGACGCGGAGGGGACGGGCCTTCGCGGCCTAACGCGTCCTCAGTGCCCGCCGAGGTAGGCGGCGCGCACCTGCGGGTCGTCCAACAGGTCCAGGCCCGCGGCCGACTTCACCACGCGGCCGGTCTCCAGGACGTAGGCCCGGTCGGACAGCTTCAGCGCCTGCTGCGCGTTCTGCTCGACCAGGAGCACCGTCGTGCCGCGCTTGTTGATCTCCTTGATGATCTCGAAGATCTGCGCGATCAGCATGGGCGCGAGGCCCATGGACGGCTCGTCGAGCAACAGCACCTTGGGCTTGGTCATCAGGGCCCGGCCGATGGCGATCATCTGCTGCTCGCCGCCGGACATGGTGCCGCCGAACTGGTTCTTGCGCTCGGCCAGCCGCGGGAACAGCCCGTAGACCTCTTCCAGGTCCTTGGTCAGGTCGTCCTTGCGCATGTACGCGCCCATGAGGAGGTTCTCCTGGACGGTCATGCCCGGGAAGACGCCCCGACCCTCGGGGGACTGGCCGATGCCCAGCTGCACGCGCTTGTGGCCGGGCATCTTGGAGATGTCCTGGCCGTTGAACACGACGCTGCCGCTGCTGAGCGGGCGCAGGCCCGAGATGGTCTTCAGGGTGGTCGTCTTGCCGGCGCCGTTCGCGCCGATCAGGGAGACGATCTCACCCTCGTTCACCTGGAGGCTCAGGCCCTTGATCGCGGCGATCTTGCCGTAGTGGACGTGGATGTCCTTGACCTCAAGAAGCATCTTCGGACACCCCCAGGTACGCCTCGATGACCTTCGGGTTGTTCTGCACCTCGTGCGGCAGCCCTTCTGCGATCAGTTGGCCGAAGTCGAGCACCGCGACGCGGTCGCTGACGCCCATGACCAGGCTCATGTCGTGCTCGATCAGCAAGACGGTCCGGCCGCTGTCCCGGATCTTGCGGATCAGCTCCTGCAGCGCGATCTTCTCCGCGGGGTTCATGCCCGCGGCGGGCTCGTCGAGCAGCAGCAGCTTCGGGTCGGTGGCCAGCGCGCGGGCGATCTCCAGCCGGCGCTGGTCGCCGTACGGGAGGTTCTTCGCGGTCTCGGTCATGCGCGCGGAGATGCCGACGAAGTCGAGCAGCTCCCGCGCCAGCTCGCGTCCGCGCCGCTCCTCCTTGCGGTGCCACGGCAGGTTCAGCGTGGCGCCGACGGCACCGGTCTTGTGGTGCGCGTCCGCGCCCACCATCACGTTCTCCAGGGCCGACATGTTGTGGAACAGCCGGATGTTCTGGAACGTGCGGGCGATGCCCTTCTTGGTGATGCGGAACCGCTTGGTGCCGTCGATGCGCTCGCCCTTGAACAGCACCTGGCCCTCGGTGGGCTGGTACACGCCGGTGACCACGTTGAACACGGTGGTCTTGCCGGCGCCGTTCGGGCCGATCAGGGCGAAGATCTCGCCCTCGGCGATGCTGATCTTCGCCTCGCGCAGCGCCACGACGCCGCCGAAGCGCATCGTCACGTTGTCGAGCTGAAGGACGGGAGTGCTCACTTGGCCGCCTCCGTCGTCGAGACATCGGTGTCCGGACCGGGGACCTCGGCGCCCATGGTGCCCATGCCGCCGGTTCCCTCGTGCAGTTCCGCCTTGCGCCGCCGCGACGGCAGCAGGCCCTCCGGCCGCAGCGCCATCATCAGCACCAGCACGCCGCCGAAGACCAGGATGCGGTAGTCGGCGAAGTCGCGGAACCGCTCGGGCAGCCAGCCGATGAGGAACGCGCCCAGGATCACGCCGGGCAGGTTGCCCGAGCCGCCCAGCACGACCGCGGCGAGGATCGTCGCGGACAGGATGAACGGGAACGTGTTGGGCTCGATGAACACGGCCTTGCCGGCGTAGATGCCGCCCGCCAGGCCACCGATCATCGCGCCGATGGCGAAGGCCAGCAGCTTGAACTTGAACGTCGGCACGCCCATCAGCTCGGCGGCGTCCTCGTCCTCGCGGATCGCGGCCCACGCGCGGCCCACGCGCGACTTCTGCAGCCGCACCGAGAAGATGATGACCACGACGATCGCGGCGATCATCAGGTAGTAGTACGGCGCCGGGTCGAGCAGGAACTTGGTGCCGAAGATGGGCGGCGGGTGCGGGACGCCGGTGATGCCGCGGGCGCCGCCGATCTCGTCGGTGTTGTTCGCGGTGATGCGGACGATCTCACCGAAGCCCAGCGTCACGATCGCGAGGTAGTCGCCGCGCAACCGCAGCGTCGGCGCGCCGAGGATGACGCCCGAGACGGCGGCCAGCGCGATGCCGAACACGACCGTGGCCCAGTAGTTCCAGCCGTACTGGGTGCCGTAGTAGGCGACCGAGTAGCCGCCGATGGCGAAGAACGCCACGAACCCGAGGTCGAGCAGACCGGCCTGGCCGACGACCACGTTGAGGCCGATGGCCAGCAGGATGTAGGTGCCGATCGGGTAGACCAGGACGCTGGTCCAGTCCGAGCCGGGCGACATGATCTGCCCGATCGCGGGCGCCGGCAGGATCAGCGCGCCGACCACGAGTGCGATGTAGACCAGGTAGCGCTGCCAGACCTTGGCGTGCTCCCACCAGTCGCGCATGCGGTCGAAGCCGTGCCCGATGGCGCCGAAGGCGCCTCGCTTCACGGGAGTCTCTTCCCTCGTCACTTCGTCGCCTTTCATGCGCGTGCCTTTTGCAGCGATTCACCGAGGATGCCGGTGGGCCGGAACATCAGCACGACCACCAGGACGGTGAACGCGATGACGTCCTTCCACTCGGACCCGAGGAAGATCGCGCCCCAGTTCTCGATGAGCCCGAGGACGATGCCGCCGAGCAGGGCGCCGCGCAGGTTGCCGATGCCGCCGAGGACGGCCGCGGTGAACGCCTTGATGCCGAGGACGAACCCGATGAAGTACGAGGTGTTCTCGATCTCCATGACGTAGAGGGAACCGGCCACACCGGCCATCGCGCCGCCGAGCAGGAAGGTGACCCGCACGATGTTGTCGATGCTGACGCCCATGAGGACGGCCGCTTCGGGGTCCTGGGCCGTGGCCCGGATGCCGCGGCCGATGCGCGTCTTGTTCACGACCCGGTCCAGGGTGACCATCACCAGGATGGCCGCGATCACGACGATGACGTGGTCGAGCCGGACCTCGGCGTTGCCGATCTTGAACAGGACGTCGCGGGCGACGTAGCGCGGTGCGGAGGCCTGGTTGCGGCCCGGCTTGTCGATCAGCCAGGGGATCGCGACGAGCGCGAAGAACTCCTGGAGGAACAGCGACGCGCCGATCGCGGAGATCAGGGCGGCCAGTCGGGTCGCGCCGCGCTTGCGCAGCGGCCGGTAGGCCACCGTTTCCAGCAGGACGGCGGCGCCACCGGAGACGGCGGCGGACACGAGCATCAACAGCACGAGCATCCCGACCATCGCGAACCCGGCGAGGGGAGCCGTCGGCGCGAACGCCAGCAGCGTCACCAGGGACGCGAAGGTGCCGATCATGAAGATCTCGGAGTGCGCGAAGTTGATCAGGCGCAGCACGCCGTAGACCATCGTGTAGCCCAGGGCGACCAGCGCGTAGATCGAACCGATCACCAGTCCACCCACCGTGCTGGGTAGGAACTGGTTCAGGAAATCATCAAGCATGACAGGTTTGCCTCACGAGACGGGGCGGGGGAGAGAGCATCTTCGCCATAGTGGCGGGGAGCGGGACGTCGCCATCCAGCACGACGAACCCGCTCCCCAGCGCGCTAACTTGCTTTGAAACTGCCGTCTCGGAGATCAGCCCTCAAGCTTGGCGCTGGCCGACGGGCCGAGCAGCTTGAGGACACCACCCTTGACCTGGTAGACGAAGATGTCGTTGTTCTCGGGCTCGCCGTTGGCCTTGAACTTGATCGGCTTGGACACGCCCTCGAAGCTGACCGTCTTCAGGAAGTTGTTGATCGTGTCCGAGGTGGTGTTGCCCGCCTCGACGGCCTTGATGAAGGCGGTCGCGGCGTCGTAGCCCTCGGTGGCGTAGATGGCCGGGTCGGCGTTGGCGCTCTTCTTGTAGTTGTCGAAGAACGTCTTCAGCGTGCCGGTCACGTCGGCGGACGGGATGTTGCAGGGGCAGCCGACGACGGCGCCCTCGGCCGCGGTCGCGCCCGCGCCGCTGACCAGCTGCTGGTCCAGCGAGCCGTCGCCGGAGGCGAAGGTCGCGGACACGCCGCCGTCACGCAGCTGCTTGAGCAGGCGACCGCCCTGGGCGTAGTAGCCGCCGAAGAAGATGATGTCCGGGTTGGCGGACTTCACCTTGGTGACGGTCGAGGAGTAGTCCGACGCGTCCTTCGCGAACTTGTCGTTCTCGACCGCGACGCCCTTCTCCTTCAGCGTCTTGGTGACGGCCTCGGCGATGCCGACGCTGTACTCCTGGTCGTCGGAGAGGACGAACGCCTTCTTCGGGGACTTCGCCTTGATCAGGAAGTCGGCGATGCCGGGGCCCTGGTCGTCGTCGTTGGCCACGACGCGGTGCCAGTAGGTCCAGCCGTTCTTCGCCAGGCCCGGGTTCGTGGCGGACGGCGAGACGCTGGGGATCTTGTTCTCCTCCAGGGTGCCGCCGATGGCCTTGGACTCACCGGAGAACGCCGGCCCGATGAGGGCGACGATCTTGTCGGTGCCGACGGCCTTGGTGATCAGCGAGGTCGCCTGGTCGGGCTTGCCCTGGCTGTCGTACTTGATCAGCTCGATCTTGTTCTTGGGGTTCTTGGCGTTGTACTCGTCGATCGCCATCTTCGCGCCGTTGTACGGCGGGATCACGATCGCCGAGTTCTCGCCGGTGAGGTCACCCATGAACCCGATCTTGACCGTGGTGGAGTCGCCGCCACCCGTGCCACCGCCACCGCCGCCGGCGCAAGCCGCAAGCACCAGCGACGAAGCCGCCGCCAGCGCGAGAACTCGGCCGAGTCGTGCTCCTGACACCGGAATACCTCCCATGACCAACCAGCCCGCCGGTAGGCGGAGCCCTCGCACGAGGGCTTGGGTTAGGGCAGGAACGTAGCTTCAGATGAGTTCCGTGAACAGGTGGTCTTACTGCTCTGTGTCCACATCGTGACGGTAGTCACCGGGCAAATGCGTGCCGGTTAACAGTCTTAAATCCAGCTCAAATAGCCGCAGGTCACAACACCATTGCGGGCAGTAACCAACAATGAGCACGACAGGGCGTCCGATACCCGAACAGGTAACCCTGAACAGGTAACGGACGCCCTGGCGTGGTAAGTGGTCGAACTCAGCCGAAGTTTTCGATGACCGCTTCGGCGACGGCCTTCATGGTCGTGCGGCGGTCCATGGCGGTGCGCTGCACCCACCGGAAAGCCTCGGGCTCCGACAGACCCTGCTTGGTCATCAGCAATCCCTTGGCGCGCTCGACGACCTTTCGCGTCTCCAGGCGCTCGGTGAGGCCGGCGACCTCGTTCTCCAGCGCCTGCAGCTCGGCGAACCGGCTCATCGCCAGCTCGATCGCGGGCACCAGGTCGCGCTTGGCGAACGGCTTGACCAGGTAGGCCATGGCGCCGGCGTCGCGGGCGCGTTCGACCAGGTCGCGCTGGCTGAAGGCGGTCAGGATGACCACCGGGGCGATGCGCTTGCCGGCGATGACGCTGGCGGCCTCGATGCCGTCGACCTTGGGCATCTTGACGTCCATGATGACCAGGTCGGGGCGCAGGTCCTCGGCCAGCGTCACGGCCTCGTCGCCGTCGGCGGCCTGGCCCGCCACCTCGTAGCCCTCCTCGCGGAGCATCTCGACCAGGTCGAGGCGGATCAGGGCTTCGTCCTCGGCCACGAGCACGCGACGGGGCGCGGTCCGCTGGGCCTCGGCAGCCTGTTGGGTCACCGGGGTCCTCCTACAACTCGTCACTGGTGGCTCTCGACGCGGTCGCACCGGCCGAAAGGGCAGTCTACCGGCGCGGGAGCGGCGGACGGCCGGCGTCGCACCGTGATCGCCGACACCGGTGACCCGACGGCGGTCCGCGGCGCCCTGAGCAGGCCTTCCGCCGCCCGCGCGTGAAAGTTGTTCACATGGTCGTCTTCTGCGGCGGCTCCCACCAGCCGGTGACGCCCTCGGGCCACTCGAAGTCGCCCAGCGCCTCCTCGCCCGCCGGGTCGGGCGGTTCGACCTCCCGCAGGTAGAGGTCGTACCAGCCGGTGCCCAGGCCCAGCCCGCCGGTGGCGCTGGGCACCTCGGTGGCGCCCGGGACGCCGAAGACGGGGTGCAGCAGGCGGTCGGCGACGGTCGTGACGCCGAGGCTCTGCGGCCATTCCAGCCACCACTCGTCCCCGCGGGGCAGCGACCGCAGCCAGGGGGCGGTGGTGAACAGGTGGTAGCGGCGCAGGACGGCGCTGCCCAGCCCGTTGGGGCGGGGGTGTTGGTCGAGGTGCTCCTCCTCGACCGCGGTCAGCGGACCCTCGATGAACGGTCCGTGCAGGTCACGGCCCTTGAGGAGGGTGTGGACGTACTTCATGCCGACCGCCCAGGCGGCGTCGTCCACGCCGGAGAGGATCGCGCTCGCGTCGAGGTCGAGCAGCCGGAGTTCCACGGACCGGGGGTGCCTCGTCACGCGCAGCCCGGGGACGCCCGCGACCCAGCGGTCCTCGTTCCGGGGCAGGAGTTCGTAGAGGAACGGGCCGAGGGCGTGCTCGGCGAGGTGCAGGCGGACGGTGTCGCCGGGTTGCACGGCGGTGAAGACGTGCGCCGGTCGCAGCATCGAGGCGGGTGGCCGGAGTTGCAGGTGGGAGGCGGCGTCGGTGGCGGTCTGGAGCAGGACGCACTCCAACGACCGCTGGTCGCCGGTGGGCGCGTCGGGCAGGAAGAGCCCTCGGACGTCGGCCCCGCCGCGCAGGGCGTCGACCACCCGCTGCCGCCGGTCGTCGGGCAGGGCGTGCAGCACCGATTTCACGGCCGGAACGGCCTGGGAGAGGTTTTCGCCGGTATAGCCGCGGCGCAGGTCGACCAATTGTTCGGTCAACGACGAACGTGACATCGCGGTCCTCGCTCCCGCCGCCCGGCTCGGCGCACAAGGACGCGGCACACGCGTCAGCTGCTGGTGGAAGGTCAAGCCCGAGGACAGGGGTGCCCACACCCCGCGGCGGATCATGCCACCCGTTTGCCGGGAGGTGGCTCCAGCCTCACGTCTGCCCACACACGCCACCCGAGAGGTTACCAGCCACGGCGAGCGCTTTACCGGGACGCTTTGCCCGCGGAATTGTCGTACCCCGCTGGCAGAATGGTGATCGGGGGCCGGCGGCCACCTGTTGATCGAACGCGAAGCGGCCGTCCGGCGGCGGGAAGTGTGCTCTGTATATACGCTGCCGGGTTGGCTCCGCACAGGCGTGGTGATCGCGGTGTGCGGGCGGGTGCGCGCTTCGGGATCGCGGATTGGGCGGGCGCGGATCCCCCGGGGGCCTTCGGGCGGCGGCTTCTCGGCGGCGGACGGCGGCCCGGCGGTGGCGGTGGCGGTGGGGCCCAGCCTCGCGAGTGCGACCTCCGCCCGAGCGCCCCGCACCCCGGCCGCCTGCCGCCTGACTGCCGC
>NZ_JBEZBW010000167.1:0-11355 GCF_040647305.1 Saccharothrix sp. NPDC042600
TTTTTGGCCCAACCCCGGGAAAGTGTGGTAGCCCTTCGGGCAGGCCATACGGGGAGGACGGAAAAGCCCAAAAGCGGGGGCGCTGCGCGCCCCAAAAGCAGGCGCTGCGCGCCCCGGAAGTGTGCGGGGTCAGGTCAGGGCTTTGGAGATGGTGATCAGCAAGCGGACCGACTCCACCAGGTGGGGTGGAGGCGGGTCGATGCGGTCCACCAGTTCTTCCAGCCACGTCGTCTCGTCGTCCAAAGTCAGACACCTCCCTCCCGGTCCAGCAGGTTGCGCAGCGTCCCCAGGCACCGGCCCCTGGTCGGGCCGATGCTGCCCCTCGGCATGGACAGGGCTTCGGCCACCGCCTTGTACTCCGCTCGGCCCGCCAGCACCGTCAGGCGCAGGATTTCCTGGCAGCGCCTCGGCAGTTCCGAGAACGCTCGCCACAGGCGGCGGTCGCGGTCGTCTCTCAGGGCTTCCGTTTCCGGGAGCCACCGGGTGTCGGCCACGTCCAGGGCGGAGTCGGAGGACAGGGCCGGGCGGCCGTTGAGTTCTCGCCACGCGCGTTGCGACTCGCGTCTCGTGGTGACGATCAGCCAGCCCGCCAGGGCCCTGGGCTGGGCGATGCGGTCGAGGTGGCGCAGGAGGCTCAGCCAGACCGTCTGGACCACGTCCTCCGCCGTGGGCTGGTCCAGGCCGTTGCCCCTGGCCACGTGCCAGACCAGCGGGGTCAGCTCGGTGATCAGGGTGTCCAGCGCGCCTCGGTCGCCGTTGCGCGCCGCGGTGAGGAGGGTGGCGTGGCGTTCGGGGGTGGACTGCCTGGGCGTGGCCTGGGCCATGATCGCCGCCACGCCCAGGTCGTCCTCGGCCGGGTCGTCGGGGATGGACTCGGACAGCTCCGCGCGCAGGTCGGCCAGGCGCGGGTCCAGGTCGGCGGTCCGGTCGGGGTCGTCCTCGGTCATTCGGTCCCCTTTCCGCGCCTCGGGCCGCGGGCCCTGCGCTCGACGTTGCCGACCACCGCGCTGACCCGGGCGCGCGCCTCCGACACGTACCGCCGCACCGAGTCCCTCCGGCATCCCAGCACGTCGGCGATCTCCTCGTCGGCGAAGTCCCAGAACCTCAGGACCAGGGCCGTGCGCAGCTGGTCGGGCAGGCGGGCGATCGCGGCGAGGGTGGCGTTGAGCTCGTGCCACGTCTCGGCCTCGCGGTGCCGCTGGACCAGCAGGCGGGACCGGGCGATCACCTCGTCGGTCACCTCGCTGGGCCGTTCCAGCCGGCGGGACTGGTCGACCAGCAGGTTGCGGGTGGTCTTGACCAGCCACGACCGCCGCGCGGGCGGGCTGATCGACGGCCAGTGGCGCCAGGCGCTGACGAAGGCCTCCTGCACGGCGGACTCGTGGTCCAGGTGCGGGGACATGACCGCGGCGAACCGGAACAGCCTGGTGCGCTCGCGGTGGTAGAAGTCGCTGAAGGAAGCCGCGTGGTCATCGGAGTCGCCCGGTGTCACGAACCCTCCCTCTGGTCAGCGCCCGGTAACCAGATGACGGACGCCGGGGCGGGTTGTGGATGCCCCGGGTTCAGCCGAACCGGCGCGCCGCCGCCCGCAGCACCCGGACCCACCACGACCAGCGCGCCCGGCGGAACTCGACGCCGGCCTGTGCGCTGAGGTCGTCCAGCAGGTCTTCGAGCAGAGCGTCGTGCAGCCAGCGGACCGCCAGGGGCCAACCCAGGCGCATCCACCCGGTCAGGTGACCGCGGATCACGTGCCGCACCCCGCCCGGCACGACCTCGAACGCGTGGGTGCCCACGAGGCCGATCCTCGGGTCGAACGTGAACTCGACCCGCCGGCCCGGCTCGTAGGCGGTGCAGCGGTAGCGGACGAAGCCGTGGCCGCCGTCCGCGCCGACGCCCAGCGGGCGGTCCAGCACCAGGGGCGGCCAGTCCCGCGCCGGCCACGCCGCCACCGCCCGCTCCACCCAGTCGCCCCTCGGCGGCAGCATCCGGACGTGCACGTTCTCGACCACCACAACCTCCGTACGGTCCCGTATGGAACAGGACCGTACGGTAGCGTACGGCGGTGTGAAGAAGCGCCGGACCAAGGACGACTGGACCGCGGTGGCCCTCCAGGCGCTCGCCGAGGGCGGGGTGGCGGCGGTGGCGGTGGAACCGCTGGCCGCGCGGATCGGGGCGACCAAGGGCAGCGCGTACTGGCACTTCCCGAACCGGGAGGCGCTGCTCAAGGCCACCCTGGAACGCTGGGAGGCCGAGCACACCGAGGCCGTGATCGCGCTGGTCGAGGCGCGCGACACCCCGCTGGACAAGCTGCGCACGCTGTTCGCCTACGTGCTGGAGGACCCGGAGTCCAGCACGATCGAACTGGCCATGCTCGCCGCCAAGGACGACCCGGCCGTGGCGCCCGTGCTGGCCCGGGTCACCGAGCGCCGGATCGCCTACCTGGAGGAGCTGTTCGCCGCCCTGGGCTTCCCCGCCGACACCGCGCACCACCGGGCCGTCCTCGCCTACTCGATCTACCTGGGCCAGGCCCAGCTGCTGATCGCCACCCCGCACGTGGTCACCGGCGGCCGGGTGCTGCTGGAGGACACCATCGCGGCGGTGACCGGCCGTGGCTGAGGCGTTCCGGTTCGCCGTCCGGGTCAAGCCGGGCGCGAAGCGCGCCGCCGTGGGCGGCCGGTGGGACGACCGGGCGCTGGTGGTGGCCGTCGCCGCGCCGGCCGTCGAGGGCAAGGCCAACGACGCGGTCCGGCGCGCCCTGGCCGCCGCGTTCGGCGTCCGCCGCCAGGACGTCCACCTCGTGCACGGCGAGCGCGGCCGGGACAAGGTCGTGGAACTCGACCCCGCCCCGGCCGACGCCCGGGACGTCTTGGACCGCCTGCTAGCCGGCTAGCGTCCAGAGCGCCGAGGCGACCGCGTCGGCGTTGCGGTCCAGGGCCGTGGCGTTGACGTTGGCCGTCGTGTCGCACGAGCGGTGGTAGCAGCGGTCGTAGGCGACGCCCGCCTGGCCGCCCCACTTCTGCGCCTGCGCCGAGGTCTTGATGCCCTCCGCGCCGGTGAACGTGCCGCCCACCGGGATGCCCGCCCGCGCGAACGCCGCGTGGTCGGACCGGCCGCCCACCGAGGTCAGCTCCGACTGCACGCCGATCGAGCTGAAGTACTGCTGCAACACCTGCTGCACCCGCAGCGACCCGGACGGCTGCCCGGACGCGCTGTAGACGAAGTACCCCGGGTTGGGCGAGCCGGTCATGTCGAAGTTCAGGTAGGTCTTGATCCGCGAACGGTCCGTTGTGGACAGGGAGTTCACGTAGTGGGTGGACCCGACCAGGCCCAGCTCCTCGGCGCCCCACCAGGCGAACCGCAGGTGCCGGCGCGGCTGGAACCCGCTGTTCTTCACCGCCAGCGCGACCTCCAGGATCGACGCCGAGCCGGTGCCGTTGTCGTTGATCCCCGGACCGGCCGACACGCTGTCGAGGTGCCCGCCGAGCATCAGCACGTCGTTGGTGTCGCCGCCGGGCCAGTCGGCGATCAGGTTGTAGCCGGTCGCGCCGTTGCGGCTGAACGACTGGACCCGGGTGGTGAAGCCGGCGGCGTCCAACTTGGACTTCACCCAGTTCACCGAGGCCAGGTAGCCCGGACGGCCGTGCGCCCGGTTGCCGCCGTTGGCCGAGGCGATGGACTGCAGTTGGTTGAGGTCGGCCTGCACGGCGGACACCGGGATGTCCGGGGCCGCCGCGAGGCGGACGGGCTGGGCGTCCGCGAGACCGGATCCGACGAGCGCGCCGGCGGTGACCAGCGCGGTGAGGAGTGCTTTCACGGTTTCTCCCGCAGGGATGGGGGTGTGAACCGGGGCGGCGGACCCGCACATCAACATGCACGCACCCGCATGGTTCGCGATACCTGCGTTCGGCTGGTGACGCTGCGCGCCCGCCCGATTAGTCCAGATCGGTGTCGCCGGGGGAGAATGCCCCCACCGGGTGAACAACAGGAGGTCGAGTGGGTGGTGTGACGGCCTTCCTCGGCATCGGCGCCGCGGTCCTGCTGCTCTCGGTCATCGCGGTGCGGGTGTCGATCCGGCTCGGTCTGCCCTCGCTCCTGCTCTACCTGGGCATCGGCGTGCTGCTGGGCGAAGCGGTGCTCGGCATCCAGTTCGAGGACGCCGACCTGACCCGCTCGCTGGGCACGGCGGCGCTCGTGCTGATCCTCACCGAGGGCGGCCTGACCACCCGCTGGACCGCGGTGAAACCCGCGCTGGGCCTGGGGATCGCACTGTCCACAGTGTCCGTCGGCGTCAGCATCGGGATCACCGGCCTGGCGCTGCACGAACTGCTGGGCCTGGACTGGCGCACGGCCCTGCTCTGGGGCGCGGTGCTGAGCTCGACCGACGCGGCGGCGGTGTTCAGCGTGCTGCGCGGCGTCGGCGTGGGGAAGCGGCTGACCGGCGCGCTGGAGCTGGAGTCGGGCATCAACGACGCCCCGGTCTACATCGCGGTCGTCCTGCTCGCCTCGCCCGACCCGATCACCTGGACCGCCCCGCTGCTCATGGGCTACGAGCTGGTGGCGGGCGCGGCCATCGGCGTCGCGCTGGGCCGGCTGGGCGCGGAGGGCCTGCGCCGGGCGGCGCTGCCCGCGACCGGCCTGTACCCGCTGGCCACGGTCGCGGTGTGCCTGCTCGCCTACACCGCGGGCGACCTCGCGCACGCGTCCGGGTTCCTCGCCGTCTACACCGCCGCGCTGGTGCTGGGCAACGCCCGCCTGCCGCACCGCGCGGACACCCTGTCCTTCGCCGAGGGCCTGGGCTGGATCGCCCAGATCGGGCTGTTCGTGCTGCTCGGCCTGTACGCCTCGCCCGGCCGGCTGCTGGAGGCGCTGGTCCCCGCGCTGGTGGCGGGCGGGGTGCTGGTGCTGCTGGCCCGGCCGCTGTCGGTGCTGTGCGCGGCGCTGCCGTTCCGGGTGCCGTGGCGCGAGCAGGTGTTCATCTCGTGGTCGGGGCTGCGCGGCGCGGTGCCGATCGTGTTCGCGCTGATCCCGCTGATCCAGAACGTGCCGGGCGCGCAGGACCTGGTGGACGCGGTGTTCGTGCTGGTCGTCCTGCTGACGGTGGTGCAGGGCAGCACGCTGCCGCGGCTCGCGCGGTGGTTGGGGCTGGAGAAGTCCGGGGAGGCGCGGGAGGTCCAGGTGGACTCGTCCGCGCTGGACGAGCTGGGCGCGGAGCTGCTCCAGGTGCGCATCCAACGCGGCTCCAAGCTGCACGGCGTGTACCTGAGCGAGCTGCGGCTGCCGCCGGGCGCGGTGGTGAGCCTGGTGGTTCGGGGTGACGAAGGGTTCACGCCGCAGCCCACGACCCGGCTCCAGGAGTTCGACCAGCTCCTCGTCGTCTGCACCGACAGCGCCCGCACCGCCACCGAGCAGCGCATCCGCGCCGTGGACCGGGCCGGCCGGTACGCGCGGTGGAAGGGCGACACCGGTCTCCCATGATGTGAACGCGACTCGACTCGGGGTCGGCGGTGGGTTAACGTCGGGTCCAAGGTCATGAGTGCCAGCGCGAAGCTCGGGCTAGCTGGCCGGCAACCCTCCTACCGCGGTGGGGTGCCCCCGATGAGGACCTGGCCTGGCGCGGAGGGCGTCGGGCAAGCGCGGGCCTCCTCTCCCGGTAGCGGAGTCCGCCTGGACCCCGTCGGAGGGTGTCGTGACCGTCGCAGTCCCCGGATCGATCGCCGCTCTGCCCCGCGTCGTCGGCGCGTCGCTGCGCGTGCCGCTGGTGACCGGTGAGCGCGTGGAGTACGCCAACCTCGACCACGCGGCCAGCGCGCCCTGCCTGGAGCAGGTGCGCGACGCGGTGGACGAGCTGCTGCCCTGGTACGCCAGCGTGCACCGCGGAGCGGGCTTCGCCTCCCAGGTGTCCACGAAGGTCTACGAGCAGGCGCGGGACTCCGTGCGCCGGTTCCTGGGCGCCCGCACCGGCGACACCGTCGTGTTCACCCGCAACACCACCGACGCGCTGAACCTGCTGGCCCGCAGCCTGCCGCGGAAGACGGCCGTGGTCCTGTTCGACACCGAGCACCACGCGGCCCTGCTGCCGTGGCGCGGGCCGCACGTGCGGCGGTTGCGGACGCCGGGCGGCGCGGGCGAGGCCGTGCTGCAGCTGGACCGCGCGTTGCGCGCGGCCCCGGTCGGGCCGCGGCTGGTCGTGGTGACCGGCGCGTCCAACGTGACCGGCGAGGTGTGGCCGGTGGCCGAGCTGGCGGCCGTCGCCCGGCGGCACGGCGCCCGCATCGCCCTGGACGCCGCCCAGCTCGCCCCGCACCGCCCGGTGGACCTCAAGGCGCTCGACGTGGACTACGCGGTGCTGTCCGGGCACAAGCTCTACGCGCCCTTCGGCGCGGGCGTCCTGGTCGGGCGCGCGGACTGGTTGCAGGCGGCCGAGCCGTACCTGGTCGGCGGCGGCGCGACGGCCCGGGTCAGCGACCACGGCGACCGGCTGGGCGTGGCCTGGTCGGCGGTGCCCGAGCGGCACGAGGCCGGGTCGCCCAACGTGGTCGGCGTGCACGCCCTGGCGGTGGCCTGCGACGTGCTGGGCCGGCACTGGGAGCAGACCGTGGCGCACGAGCGGGAGCTGCTCGCCCGGCTGCGGGCGGGTCTGGCGACCGTGCCGGGGACCTGCGAGCTGGCGCTGTTCGGGCCCGAGCACGACCGGGTCGGCGTGGTCAGCTTCGTGGTGCGCGGGCAGGACGCCGGTTTCCTGGCCGCCGCGCTGTCCGCCGAGCACGGGATCGGCGTGCGGGACGGGGCGTTCTGCGCGCACGTCGCCGTGCACCGGCTGGCCGGGGGGCAGCGGGCGCTGCGCGCGTCGCTGGGCCTGGGCACGACCGTCGAGCACGTGGACCGGCTGGTGGCGGCCCTGCGGTCGCTGGTGGTCGAGGGACCGCGCTGGGAGTACGAGGTCGTGGACGGCCGCTGGGCCCCGGCCGACGACCGGCGTCCGCTCCCGCCGTTCCTGCGCTGAGGCCATGCTGGACAATGGCCCGGTGAGCACCGAGTCCAACGCCGAGCCCGCCGAGCCCGCGGAGGCAGCGCCGGTCGAGAAGCCGCTGCCCCCGAAGCGGGTGTGGTTGCTGGCCGCCATCGCCCCCGTCGTCTTCGCGCTGGACCTGGTGACCAAGGTCATCGCGGTGCGGGAGCTGGAGGGGCAACCGCCGGTCGAGCTGTTCGGCGGGCTGGTCTACCTGTCCTTCCTGCGCAACTCCGGCGCGGCGTTCGGCATGGCCGAGGGCTACACGGTGATCCTCGCGCTGATCGCGTGCGGCGTGGTCGGGTTCATCCTGTGGATCGCGCGCAAGCTGCGGTCCGTCGGTTGGGCGATCGGCCTGGGCCTGGTGCTGGGCGGCGCGGTGGGCAACCTCGCCGACCGGATCTTCCGCGGCCCGGGGCCGCTGCGCGGGCACGTCGTGGACTTCGTCTCCGTGGTCGAGCCCTACGGCACGTTCTTCCCGGTGTTCAACGTCGCCGACTCCGCCATCTGCGTCGGCGGGGCCGTGATCGTGCTGATGGCGATCCTGCAACGCGACTACGACGGGACCCGCGTGGAGAAGAAGTCGGCCGCGTCGCCGGAGAAGAAGGCATGAGCGGCTACCGCACGCTGCCCGTCCCCGACGGGCTGGACGGGATGCGCGTCGACGCGGGTCTGGCCAAGCTGCTGGGCCTGTCCCGGACCGCCGTCGCGGCGCTGACCGAGTCCGGGGACGTCGTGCTGGACGGGCGTCCGGCGGGCAAGTCCGACCGGCTGGTCGCGGGCGCGTGGCTGGAGGTCACCCTGCCCGAGCCGGAGCGGCCGGTGCAGGTGCAGGCCGTGCCCGTGGAGGGCTTGATCGTCCTGCACGAGGACGACGACGTGATCGTGGTGGACAAGCCGGTGGGCGTGGCCGTGCACCCCAGCCCCGGCTGGACCGGCCCGACCGTGGTCGGCGGCCTGGCGGCGGCGGGTGTGCGCATCGCCACGTCCGGCGCGGCCGAGCGGCAGGGCGTGGTGCACCGGCTCGACGTCGGCACCACCGGCGTGATGGTCGTCGCCAAGAGCGAGCACGCGTACTCGGTGCTCAAGGCGGCGTTCAAGGAGCGGACCGTCGAGAAGCTCTACCACGCGCTGGTGCAGGGCCACCCGGACCCGATCCGGGGCACCATCGACGCGCCGATCGACCGGCACCCCAAGCACGACTACAAGTTCGCCGTGATGGCCAACGGCAAGCCCAGCATCACCCACTACGAGGTGGTGGAGGCGTTCCGGGCGGCGTCGCTGCTGGACGTGCACCTGGAGACCGGGCGCACGCACCAGATCCGCGTGCACTTCTCGGCGCTGCGCCACCCGTGCGTCGGCGACCTGACCTACGGCGCGGACCCGGTGCTGGCCAAGCGGCTGGGCGTGACCCGGCAGTGGCTGCACGCCCGGACGCTCGGGTTCCACCACCCGGCGGACGGCCAGTGGGTCGAGTTCACCAGCGAGTACCCGGCGGACCTCGCCGGAGCGCTGGAGGTCCTGCGCGCGGAGGGCTGACCTCCCCCGATCACCGCCTCCCCGACCAGGTCGCGTTCGCGTAACGTTCTGATCAACGGCACGTCGACCAGGGGGAGGTACGTGTGGTGTCCACGCACTACGGCGATGCGGATCTCACGCCGCCGCGGGGTTTCCCGCGGCAGGAGGACCCGGACGGGTTCACCGTGGCGCCGGCGGTGATCGGCGGCGACCTGCCGGGAGCCCCACCGGCTCCCGCACCGCCCCCGACCGCCGGCCACGGGCCGCACGCCCGACCACCCGGCCCCGACGCCCACGGCCTCGACGCCCACGGCCCCGACGCCTACGGCCGGGAGGTCCACGGCCGCGGGGTCCGCGGTCGGGAGCAGGCCGAGGAGGCCCCCAAACGGTCGTTCTTCGGCAAGTTGCTTCGCCGGAACGGGTGACCGCGCGCATCTCGACGGCGCGTGGTCCCTCCACTCCCGCGTAGCTCCGAGTGGAACCGGGGGGATCCATGAGGACGAGGCTCGTTCTGCTGTTGGGCGCGTTGTGCCTGCTCGGCCCGTTGTCCATCGACACCCACCTGCCGGCGTTCCCCGCCATCGCGGAGGAGTTCGGCGCGGGGCAGTCGGAGGTCCAGTGGTCGCTCGCGACGTTCATCATCGGCATGTCGATCGGCCAGTTGGTCGTGGGCACCCTGTCCGACTCGTGGGGTCGCCGCCGGCCGCTGCTGTTCGGTGTGGCGCTCTACGCGGTGGTGTCGCTGGTGTGCGCGGCGGCCCCGTCGGCGGGCGCGCTGGCGGCGTTGCGGCTGGTCCAGGGGTTCAGCGTGGCGTCGGGGTTCGTGGTGGCGCTGGCGATCGCGCGGGACCGGTTCGAAGGTCTGGCGATGGCGCGGTTCATGTCGCTGCTCATGCTGACCAACGGGTTGGGGCCGGTGCTGGCCCCGGTGCTGGGCGGTCAGCTGCTGCGGCTGATGACGTGGCGCGGGACGTTCGTGGTGCTGGCGCTGGTCGCGGTGGTGCTGTTCGCGGTGCTGGCCTGGGCGCTGCCCGAGACGCTGCCGCGGGAGAAGCGGCGGCCGACCCAGTGGCGGCCGACCGTGCGGGTGTTCGGGGTCCTGCTGGCCGACCGGGTGTTCCTCGGGTACGCCCTGGCCTCGGCGTTGGCGCTGGGTGCGCTGTTCGGGTACGTGGCCGGGGCGTCGTTCGTGCTCCAGGGCGTGTTCGGGTTGTCGCCGCAGGGGTTCAGCCTGGTGTTCGCGGCCAACGCGGTGGCGATCTTCGTGGCGGGGCTGCTGAACACGGCGTTGACCGGGCGGGTGGTGCCGAAGGCGCTGCTGCGGCTGGGGTTGGCGATGGGCGCGGTCGGCGGGCTGGGGCTCGTGGCGACCGGCCTGTTCGGCGGTGGGCTGGTGGCGTTCCTGGTGCCGTTGTTCGTGGTGACGACCAGCGTGGGGGTGCTGACGCCGAACGCGGCGACGCTGGCCATGGCCCGGCACGCGGAGGCGGCGGGCAGCGCGTCGGCGGTGCTGGGCGTGACGCGGTTCGTGGTGGCGGGGCTGATGGCCCCGCTGGTGGGGGTGAGCGGGTCCGCGAGCACCGGGCCGATGATCGCCGTGATGGCGGGCTCCACCACGTTGGCGCTGGTCGTCGGGGTGGTGCTGACCAGGGGTGACGCGGGCATCACCCGGGAGGCGGCGGTCGCCTAGTCCTCGACCACCCAGACCAGGGTGTTCAGGTCGGTCTCCGGGCGGGAGCTCCAGCGGATCGACGTGACGCGGGTGTTCTCCGGGAGGATGTAGACGGTGTGGCCGCCGGCGGTCTCGCCGGGCTGGACGCCGATCTTGTGCGGCGGGCGGGAGGAGAGGGAGACCGGGGCCTTGCCGACCGTCTCGCCGGTGTTGGTCATCAGGACCAGGTACATGTCCGGCAGCGCGTTGAACGGCACGGTGCCGATGTTGTTCAACTCGGTGTGCACGACGACCGCGCGCTCGCCGTCGGCGAGCTTGTAGCCGGCCGCGGTGAACAGGAAGTCCGCGGGGTCCACGACCTCCACCAGTTGGATCGTGAAGCGCGCGCCTTCCAGGCCCTCGGTTTCGAGGGTGCTGCCGATCTTGCCGGTGCGGGACCGGGGCGCGGGGGCTTGCTCGCCGCGGGCCCAGCCGGACGTGCCGGGCACACCCCAGGTGTTCTGGGGTTCCGGCACGGGCACGGGTCCCGAGTGCACGGGCACCGGGCCGGACTGGGCGGGGAACGGGCCGCTGGGCGGGCCCTGGCGGTAGGGGCCGGAGACCGTGCCGGGCTGCTGCGGGTAGGGGCCGCTGGGGGTGCCGCGGGTCGCGCCGGCGGGGCCGTTGTAGTTGCCCCAGGCGACGCTGTTGGCCAGGGCCTTGCGGATGCCGTTGGGGTCGCACTCGACACCGACGAGCAGGGGCAGGCCGCTGCCGGACAGGGTGATCAGCCTGGTCGCGGCTTCCCGGGGGTCCATCCCCAGCCGGGCCGCGATCTCGTGCACGGCGGCACGCCCCATCTCGGCGAGCATGGCCAGGAGACGGGCGTCGACGGGATCCGGCGCTACCACACGGGGAACGCTACCCGTCCGACAAGATCCGCGCCCCATCGCCCCGCCGCCGATCACCGGATCGTCCCAGGGATCGGAGGCGCTCGGGGCGGGCGGAGTCGGCCGGGCCGAGCCGGACGGGAGCCGGGTTGGGGTCGGGCGGGAGCCGGGTGTGGGCCGCGCCGGGTGCGGACCGCGCCGGGCGGGGCTGCCCGCCGCCCGGGCCGAGCCCGCCGCCCGGCGCACTCGCCACTCACCGCCCCGCCCCACCGCCGCTTCGGCCCCAG